>CABSNH010000009.1 GCA_902478985.1 uncultured Collinsella sp. | reverse complement strand
AGAACGCCGAGTTCTTCCGCTACGGCGTCATGCACCGCAACACCTTTGTCGATGCGCCGCACGTGCTCGATGGCACCTTTGCCGTGCCCGGCACGAGCGTGCGTCTTGCCGGCCAGATTACCGGTACCGAGGGGTATATGGAGGCCGTGGCGACGGGTCTGCTCGCCGCGCTCAACACCTATGCCGGGGCAATCGAGGCGGAGCCTGTTGAGCTGCCGCGCGTGGGCGCCCTAGGCGCACTCGTGGGCTATGCGACCGATCCGGCTACGGTGGGCTATCAACCCATGCACGTCAACTTTGGCCTTGTTCCGCCGCTCGAGGACGGTAAGCGTCGCAGCAAGCGCGATCGTTACCAGGCCTATGCGGATCGCGCCCTCAAGGCCCTGGATGCCTATCTCGAAACGCGCTCCGATTTGTTTGGAGGCGAGAGGTCATAGCTTTTGACCTGTACGATGCCGTCGACTCGTTTATCGCCTATATCGCACGTGTCGAAGGGCTCGCCCCTAATACGGTAACCGCCTACGCCTCGCGGCTCGAGCGCTTCGCTGCGTGGTGCGACCGTGAGGGCATCGACGCTCGCGCCGCTGACGTGCGGACCGTTCGCTCCTATCTGGCCGAGCTGTCGCGTGGCCAGGTGGCGGCTCGGACCCTTGCGGCACACCTGTCTGCCATTCGCTCGCTCTATCGGTGGATGGCTGCCGAGGGAATCGTTGAGGGCGATGCGGTCTCGGCGATATCCTCGCCCAAACTGCCGCGCGATCTTCCCGGTGTGCTGACGACCCGGCAAGTCGAGTCGTTGCTCAAGACCCCCGACACCTCGACGCCTGCGGGGCTGCGTGATGCGGCGATGCTCGAGCTGCTCTATGCCTCTGGCGCTCGAATCTCGGAGCTCGCGGCGCTCAACGTGGAGTCTATTGGTTGGTCCGAGCGAACGCTGCGACTTTGGGGCAAGGGGAGCAAGGAGCGTATCGTGCCCCTGTACCGGCGCGCTCTCGAGGCGACTCGTCGCTATATTGAGGAGGGGAGGCCACATCTCCTTGTGCAGGCAAAGCGTGTCGATAGTGCGAACGGCGTGCATCCATTGTTTATCTCGGCGCGCGGAAACCGCATGAGTGCCGCCATGCTCAGAAGGCGGTTCCACATGCTTGCGGCACTTGCCGGCATTCCTGCCGACATCGCCCCGCATGCGATGCGCCACACCTTTGCGACCGACCTGCTCGAGGGCGGCGCGGATCTGCGCTCGGTTCAGGAGCTGCTGGGGCATGCGAGCTTGTCCACGACGCAGATCTATACGCACCTCACGCCCGACCGACTCAAGCGTGCTGTGAGTCAGGCACACCCCCGCGGCGAGTAGGAGAAGGGCCTCCCGCGCCGCACCGAGGTGTGTGGTTTTGATTGCGGGTTGGCAGGAAGAGGCAATCCTGCTATCATTCATCGGGTTGCTTCACGGCAACAGGTTTTTATCACGCACGCGCGGCTACTTCATACCGTGGTGCCCGGGCTTTGGTAGCACATGTCCGGGTTGGTTTTGGAGGATGACCCCGCGCGGAGGCAAACCACAGGAGGTTTAATATGGCTACCAAGATTAATATCCGCACCCTGCTCGAGGCCGGCTGCCACTTCGGTCACCAGACCCGTCGCTGGAACCCCAAGATGAAGCCGTTCATCTTCGGTGAGCGCAACGGCATCTACATCCTCGATCTCAAGCAGACCATCCTTGACGCCGATCAGGCCTACACCTTCGTCAAGAACGTCGCCAAAGGCGGCAACGTGCTGTTCGTCGGCACCAAGAAGCAGGCTCAGGAGGCCGTTAAGAACGCCGCTGAGCGCGCCAACATGCCTTACATCAACCAGCGTTGGCTCGGCGGCATGCTGACCAACTTCGTCACCATCCGCTCCCGCATCAACCGCATGGAGGAGCTCGAGGCCATGGTCGAGGACGGCCGCATGGCAGTGCTGCCCAAGAAGGAGCAGGCAGTGCTCGGCAAGGAGCTCGCTAAGCTCCAGACCAACCTCGGTGGCGCCCGCGACATGAAGGGTCTGCCCCAGGCTCTCTTCGTCATCGACACCAAGCGCGAGGAGAACGCCATCAAGGAGGCCCAGCGCCTGAACATCCCCGTCGTCGCTCTGATCGACACCAACTCCGATCCCGACGAGGTCGAGTACGGCATCCCCTGCAACGATGACGCCATCTCCGCTGTCACCCTTATGTGCGAGCTCATGGCCGACGCCTGCCTCGCTGGCTCCGGTAAGGAGCAGGTCTCCGAGGCCGAGATGGCCGCCGAGCCCAAGGCCGAGTAAATCAGTCCTATTTAAGTCTTTTTCATCTCTTTGAAAGGAACCACAATGGCCCAGATTACTGCCGCTATGGTCAAGCAGCTCCGCGAGATGACCGACTCCCCGATGATGGAGTGCAAGAAGGCTCTCGTCGAGGCTGACGGCGACATGGACGTCGCTGTTGACGTTCTGCGCAAGAACGGCCTCGCCAAGGCTGCCAAGAAGGCTGGCCGTGAGACCAACGAGGGCGCTGTTGCCGCGTTCGTCTCCGAGGACGGCAAGTCCGGCGCTCTGCTCGAGCTTTCCTGCGAGACCGACTTCGTCGGCTCCAACGCCAAGTTCACCGGCTTTGCTTCCAAGGTCGCCGAGGTTGTCGCTACCACCGAGCCGGCCGATGTCGATGCTCTGCTCGAGAAGCCGATGGGCGAGGAGACCGTTTCCTCCGAGCTCACCGAGATGATTCACATCATGGGCGAGAACATGAAGATCGCTCGTTTCTCCGCCCGCAAGGCCGAGAACGGCGCTCTCGCTTCTTACATCCACATGGGTGGTAAGATCGGCGTCCTCGTCGAGTTCGCTTTCGAGAAGGCCGAGACCGCTCAGGCCGAGTCCTTCAAGACCTTCGCTCACGACGTTGCCCTTCAGGTTGCCGCCGTCGCCCCGATCTGCGCTACCCGCGATCAGGTTCCGGTCGAGACCGTCGAGCACGAGAAGCAGATCTACATGGCTCAGGCTGCCGAGTCCGGCAAGCCCGAGGCTATCCAGGAGAAGATGGCTGTTGGTCGTCTGGAGAAGTTCTACAAGCAGTCCGTGCTCACCGAGCAGGAGTTCATCAAGGACAGCTCCCTCACCATCAAGAAGTACGCTGAGCAGGTCTCCAAGGAGCTCGGCGATACCATTACCGTCGTTGCCTTCGACCGTCTGGTCCGTGGCGAGTAAATAAGCTCTTGTAGCTGGTAATGAGCAGGCTGTGGGTTTTACTCACAGCCTGCTTTTTCATGGCTCTTATCAGAGCCTTTGCTATCATATTGAGAGTCTAATTAAAGGAGGATCGCTTTGTCCGACATCCGATATAAACGCGTGCTTCTGAAGCTTTCCGGCGAAGCACTGATGGGCGACGGCCAATATGGCATCGACCCCAAGATTACCGACCATCTTGCCAAGCAGGTCAAGGAGCTGCTCGCCGTTGGCCATGAGGTCGGCGTTGTTGTTGGCGGCGGCAACATTTTCCGCGGCATGGCCGGCGCTGCCGGTGGCATGGAGCGCGCCCAGGCCGACTACATGGGCATGCTGGCAACCGTTATGAACGCGCTTGCCCTGCAGGATGCCTTTGAGCACAACGATGTTCCCTGCCGTGTGATGAGCGCTATCCAGATGAACGAGATCTGCGAGCCCTATATTCGCCGTCGCGCCATCAACCACCTTTCCAAGGGCAATGTCGTTATTTTTGCCGCCGGTTCGGGCAATCCGTACTTTACGACCGACACCGCCGCGGCTCTTCGTGCCTGCGAGATCGGTGCCGAGATTCTGATTAAGGCCACCAAGGTTGACGGCATCTACGACAAGGATCCTGTCAAGTGTTCCGATGCCGTCCGTTTTGACAAGATTACCTATCACGAGGTTCTCGTCCGCGGTCTGCAGGTTATGGATTCCACGGCCACGGCGCTGTGCCAGGATAACCGTATGCCGATTTTGGTCCTCAACATCGATGGCGAGGACACCGTCAAACGCGCGCTTTCGGGTGAGCCCGTCGGCACGCTCGTCTATCAGGAGGATTAAGCATGGCAGAGAACATCACCGCCCACATGGACAAGTCGCTCGAGTCCCTCAAGCACAACTTCTCCAAGGTTCGCACGGGCCGCGCCAACGCTAACATTCTGTCCGACATTTCGGTCGATTACTACGGTGTTCCCACGCCGGTTACCCAGGTTGCCGCCGTTAAGACCCCCGAGGCTCACATGCTGCTTATCGAGCCCTGGGACAAGGCGCTCGTCAACGCAATCGTGAAGGCTATCAGCGCTTCCGATCTGGGCATTACTCCCAACTCTGACGGTACCGTCGTGCGCCTGCCGTTCCCGGCTCCCACCGAGGAGCGTCGTCGCGAGCTCGTCAAGGAGTGCCGCGAGTATGCCGAGCAGGCCAAGGTCTCCATTCGCAACATCCGTCGCGACTTTAACAACAAGCTCGAGCGCGACGAAGAGCTCACCGAGGACGATGTCCGTCGCGAGCAGGCCAAGGTCCAGAAGTATACCGATGAGTATGTTGCCAAGGTCGAGGAGCTTCTGAAGGAAAAAGAAGCCGAGGTCATGGAGATCTAAGGTGCAATACGACGAGAACAAACTGGTCGAGTACTTTGCCGACGCCCCTGCGGGCGTCGGTTTTTCCGACCTTGACCTCAATAAGATTCCGCATCATATTTCGTGCATCATGGACGGTAACGGTCGCTGGGCCACGGCGCGCGGTCTTGCCCGCACCGAGGGACACAAGGCCGGTATCGTCTCCCTGCGCGAGATCATTACCGCATGCGTGCGTTTGGGCGTCGACGTCCTTTCGGCCTATGCGTTTTCCACCGAAAACTGGAATCGTCCGCAGCATGAGGTCAACGTTTTAATGCATCTGTTTGCTAAGACGTTTATCGATGAGCTGCCGCTGCTTAAGCGCGAAAACGTGCGCGTTGTCTTTTTGGGCGATATTTCCGCACTGCCCAAGAAGACCCGCGATGTCTTTGAGCGAGGTCTTGCCGAGTGTGCCGACCATACCGGCATGACGCTGGCACTTGCCGTCAACTACGGAGCCCGTGCCGAGATCACCCGTGCTGTCCGTCAGATCGCGCTCGATGCCGCTGCCGGAAAGATCGATCCGGCCGCTATCGACGATGATATGGTTGCTTCGCACCTGTACACCGCTGGGCTACCCGATCCGGAGCTTGTGATTCGAACCTCCGGCGAGCTTCGCCTTTCGAACTATCTGCTGTGGCAGGTTGCCTATTCCGAGTTTTATGTCACCGATACCTATTGGCCCGACTTTGATCGTTGGGGTCTTGTCAACGCCATTTTGGCCTATCAGGGCCGCGACCGTAGGTTTGGTGGACTGAGCAAGACCGAGGAGGCTTAATCGTGTCCGATCGTCCCAAGGCGTCTGCTCCCAAGGCGCCTGCCGCCAAGAGCGGCGCGGCTGCGACTTCGTGGCTTGCCGGCTTTATTACCCGTGCCGCCGCAGGTATCGTCTACGCCGTCGTATTTATTCTCTGCCTGGTTTTGGGTATCGTTCCCACCGCCATCTTCGTCTCCGTCATGAGCGGCCTGTGCTGCTTTGAGTTTTTCCGCATGACGAAGCTCGATGGCAAAGTGGCCAACGAGCGCCTGGGTATCGCTGCCGCCGTGCTCTTTCCGCTCTCGGCGCTGGGCGACTCGCTGCTGTTGAATGCCCTGCTTTTTGCTCTGATGCTTGCGGTGGGTATTTGGTATGTCTGGTCGGCGCGTACCCGCATATCCGATGTAGCTGTGACGCTCATGGGTCCCATCTACACCGGTTTTATGCTGTCGGCTATCGTGCTGCTGCGCGATGCCGTGCCCGGTTTTGCCGGCGCCCTGCTTTCGGTGGGTGTTTGCGCGTCTCTCTGGGTCTCCGATTCGTTTGCCTACATCGTGGGCAGTCGTATCGGCAAGCACAAGATGGTCCCCAAGATCTCTCCCAAAAAGAGCTGGGAGGGCTTTGTCGGCGGCATCTTGGGCTCGGTTCTTATCTGGCTTATTTTGTGGGCGACGCATTTCTATAAGCTGAGCTTGCCCTATGCGCTGCTTTGCGGCGTGGTTGTGTCCATCCTGGGCGTTATCGGTGACCTCATCGAGTCACGTATCAAGCGTGGCGTGGGCGTCAAGGACTCTGGCAACCTTATTCCGGGCCATGGCGGCATGCTCGATCGTAGCGACTCGCTTATCTTTGGCTGCATTACCGCGCAGCTGCTTTTGATGATCGGAGGCGTGCTGTAATGGCCTTTCAGACGACGTACGGCCCCGATGGGCGTCTTCGCGTTGCCATCCTGGGTTGTACGGGCTCTATCGGTACGCAGGCACTTGATGTATGCCGTCAGCATGCCGATCGACTGCAGGTGACGGCACTGTCCGTTAACTCCAGCACCTCGGAGCTCGTTGCGTTTGCCCGTGAGTTTTCGGTTCCGGCCGTTGCCGTGGCCGACACCACCCACGGTACGGACGCTGTGCTGCAGGAGCTGCCCGAGGGCACCGAGCTCGGTGTTGGTGCGCAGGCGGTTTGTGAGCTCGCGCGTCGCGATGACGTCGACTGTGTGCTTGTTGCCATTGTGGGCGCTGCCGGGCTCGAAGCGAGCCATGCAGCCCTGACCTCGAACAAGCGTCTTGCACTTGCTAACAAGGAGTCCCTCGTTGTCGGCGGTGACCTGCTGATGCCGTTGGCGCAGCCCGGTCAGCTTATTCCGGTCGACTCAGAGCACTCCGCCATCTACCAGTGCTATCTGGGGGAGAATCCGCGCGAGGCTCACTGCATTTGGCTCACTTGCTCGGGTGGTCCGTTCTTTGGCCGTACGCGCGACGAGCTCAATTGCGTGACACGCTCCGATGCGCTGGCACACCCCACGTGGGCCATGGGTGCTAAGATCACCATCGACTCTGCGACCCTCATGAATAAGGGCTTGGAGCGTATCGAGGCGATGCACCTGTTCGGGTGCGATCTCGACTTTATCAACGTGGTCGTTCAGCGCCAGTCAAAGATCCACTCGATGGTCGAGTATGCGGACGGCTCTGTGATGGCACATCTTGGTGCGTCCGACATGCGCATTCCCATCCAGTTCGCGTTCTCGTATCCCGAGCGGTGGGATACCCCAGCGCCTCGAATCGATTTCCGCGAGCTCGGGCAGCTCACGTTTGATGCTGCCGATATGGACACATTCCGCTGCCTGGCGCTGGCCGAGCGTGCCGGCAGAACGGGCGGCACCATGCCGTGCGTGCTGAATGCCGCCAACGAAGTTGCCGTCGATGCCTTCCTGCACGATGCCTGTACCTTTACCGATATCGACCGTATCGTCGAGTCGTGCATGGATGCACACGATACGCAGGCGGTCGCATCCTTTGAGCAGCTTCGCGATATCGATACGTGGGCTCGTGCCAAGGCCGCCGAGGTGCTCGCTGCAACCCGCTCTTAATCGTAAGGATTGCTTTTCGTTTTATGGATACTGTTCTGAGCGTTCTCTCCTCAGTCTTTTGGGGCCTTTTGATGCTATCCGTCCTCGTGTTTCTGCATGAGGGCGGCCACTTTTTGGCGGCCCGTGCGTGCGGCGTGCGCGTCACCGAATTTTTCTTGGGCCTGCCGTGCCGCGTTGACATTCATCGTACGTCGCGTCGCATCGGTACCAAGTTTGGCGTGACGCCGCTGCTGCTGGGTGGCTATGCCGCTATCTGCGGTATGGATCCGACCGATGTCTCGTGCGCCGACCGTGTGCTTGCGGCGATCTATCGTCATGGTCGCGTTTCGGTTGCAGACCTTTCCGTCGAGCTGGAGCTGCCCGAGGAGGATGTTCTCGAGGCTTGTGCCTTGCTTTTGGGCTGGGGTTCCATTGCGCCTTGGTACGATGAAGGGGAGAAGCCTTCACCCAGCTATTATCCGGTTAGGTACCAGACGCTGCCGCGCGATGCTGCAGGATATACCACCTTTGACGGCCGCAAGTTCGATCGAGAGCATGCGACTGCCGAGGGCGATGTGTGGGAGCTGCCGGTCACTGCTTCGGAGTTCCTCGAGCAGGAGCGTTCGCATACCTATCTGGGCCAGGGTTTTCTCAAGCGTGCCTTTATGCTGCTCGCGGGCATTCTCGTCAATATCCTGACGGGCTTTTTGCTGCTTATGAGCATCTACTCTATCGCCGGCGTATCGGTGCCGGTCGATAGCAATGTGATCGGTCAGGTCGAAGAAGGCTCGATAGCCGCCAAGGCGGGCATCGAGGCCGGCGACACGATTCTTAGTGTCGATGGCGTGTCCTGCTCCAGCTGGATGGATGTGTATGATGCCATCGGCAAGGCTGCCGGTCAGGACGATATCGCCATTGACTACCAGCGCGACGGTAAGAAACTTTCGACCTCGGTCGCGCTCAAGGAGGACGAGCGTTTGGGTGTTTATGCTTCTACGCAGGTGGTCCATTTGGACCCTATCACCTCGGCGCGCCTGTCGTTCTCCTATGTTCAGCAGACTGCTGAGGGCGTGATGCGCCTGCTGCAGCCGCAGCATACGATGGAGATACTCGATCAGTCCTCCTCGATTGTGGGTATCAGCGTCATGTCTTCTCAGGCGGCGGCAGCCGGTCCCGCGACGTTCTTGACGTTTGCCGCGCTCATCTCGTTCTCGCTGGGCTTTATGAACCTGCTGCCCATTCCGCCGCTCGACGGGGGAAAGCTGGTTATCGAGATCATCCAAAAGGTCGCCGGTCGCGAGCTGCCGCTGAAGGTGCAGACGATCGTCAGCTATGTCGGCATCGCGCTCTTTGCGCTGCTGTTTGTCTATATGCTTCGTTCCGACGTCCTTCGATTTATTTTGTAGGGGAGTGTTTGGATTGTCTTTGTCCCATCCTTTGCCGCGCGAGCTGACGCGCCCCGTGTTTGTGGGCGACGTGCAGATAGGCGGCGGCGCTCCGGTGGTGGTTCAGTCCATGACCTGCACCGATACCGCCGACGCCCAGGCAACGCTTGCGCAAGTGCGCGCGCTTGCCCAGGCGGGTTGTGATGTTGTGCGCGTGAGCGTGCCCACTGAGGCTGCGCTCGAGGGCTTTCGCACGATTTGTGCGGAGTCTCCGGTGCCGATCGTTGCCGATATTCACTTTAACCATAAGCTCGCCATTGGTGCCGTGGAGGCCGGTGCCGCTAAGCTCCGCATCAATCCCGGCAACATTGGCGATTGGGCTAAGGTCGATGCCGTGATCGATGCCGCGGGCGCCGCTGGGTGCGCGATTCGCATTGGTGTGAACGCCGGCTCTCTTGAGCAGGATATCGCCGAGCGCGATGACCTTACGCAGCCCGAAAAGCTTGTGATGTCGAGTGAGCGATTCGTCAAGCATTTTGAGGATCGCGGCTTTACCAATATCGTGCTTTCCGCCAAGGCTCATAGCGTGTCCACGACGCTTGACACCTATCGTGCCCTGTCGCGCGAAATCCCCCATGTTCCGCTTCATTTGGGCGTGACTGAGGCCGGAACCAAGCTCCAGGGCACCATTAAGAGCTCTGTGGGCCTGGGAATTTTGCTTTCCGAGGGCATTGGCGACACCATGCGCGTCTCGCTCACGGCCGATCCGGTCGAGGAACCGCCGGTCGCCTGGGGTATTCTGCAGTCGCTCGGCCTTCGCCGCCGTGGTCCCGAGATCGTCTCGTGCCCCACGTGCGCTCGCTGCCAGGTCAACCTCATTCCTATCGCCGAGGAGGTCACCGAGCGGCTTAAGAACTACTCCGCGCCGCTTTCGATTGCCGTGATGGGCTGTGCAGTCAATGGCCCCGGCGAGGCCTCCGACGCCGACTTGGGTGTTGCCTGCGGACGAGGTCAGGGCCTGCTCTTTTCGCACGGCCAGATCATTGGTAAAGTAGCTGAGGACCAAATTGTCGACGCGCTAATGGCCGAGGTCGACAAGCTTATTGAGGAGAAATAAATGACTCGAGCAATGTATATGTCTAAGCTTTATGCTCCGACGCTCAAAGAGGATCCGGCCGACGCCGAGCTTGCGAGCCATCGCCTGCTGCTTCGTGCCGGCATGATTCGCAAGGAGGCCGCCGGTCTCTATTCCTATCTGCCGCTTGCTTGGCGCTCGATTCGCAAGATCGAGAACATCGTGCGCGACGAGATGGACGCTGCCGGCGCCCAGGAGCTCATGATGCCTATCATGGTCGATGCCGAGCTGTGGCGCGAGTCCGGCCGTATCGATGCCTATGGCAAGGAGCTCGTGCGCTTTGATGACCGCCACGGACGCGAGTTCGTGCTTGGTCCCACGCACGAGGAGACCGTGACTGCTCTGGTGCGCAACGAGCTGCGTTCCTACAAGCAGCTGCCGGTGAATCTCTATCACATCCAGGATAAATTCCGCGACGAGTTCCGTCCCCGCTTTGGCCTGATGCGCGGCCGCGAGTTCATCATGAAGGACGCCTACAGCTTCTCTGCCACGCAGGAGAGTCTGCAGGAGGAGTACGACAAGATGAAGCAGGCCTACGCCAACATCTGCGAGCGCTGCTATATCAAGGCCCTGCCCGTTGTTGCCGACTCCGGTGAGATCGGCGGCGATACCTCCGTCGAGTACATGGCGCTGGCCGACGCCGGTGAGGCTTCGCTGGTCTACTGCGACGATTGCGGCTTTGCTGCCGATGACGAGGCTGCAAGCACCAAGGTCGTTGTGACCGAGGGCCCCGGCGACGGCACACTCACCAAGGTCGAGACTCCGGGCATGGGCACCATCGAGGCTGTTGCCAAGTTCTTCGGCTTCCCCGAGAACGGTACGCGTAAGTCCCTGGCTCTCATCGACGCCGAGGGCAAGCCTGTTGTGGCCATCGTTCCGGGCGATCATGAGCTCAACGACTGCAAGGCCGAGCACGTCTTTGGCAAGGGCTATCGCATGATGACCGACGAGGAGCTCCTGACCTACGGTCTGCACAAGGGCTTTATCGGACCGGTTAACCTGCCCGAGGGCATCCGTCTAGTGTGCGACGAGAGTCTGCGCGAGTCCAAGCAATGGGCCTGCGGTGCCAACGAGGTCGATTATCACTTTACCGGTGCCTGCCCCGAGCGCGACTTTACCGTTGACGAGTGGGCCGATCTGGTCACCGTCGTCGCCGGCGACCCCTGCCCGCACTGCGGCAAGCCGCTCTCTGCTGCTCGCGGCATCGAGGTCTCCCAGGTGTTCCAGCTGGGAACCAAGTACTCCGAGGCCATGGGTGCCACCTTTATGGACGAGGATGGCAAGGAGAAGCCGCTCATCATGGGTTGCTACGGCGTGGGCGTGTCTCGCTCGCTCGCTGCCGTCGTGGAGCAGCATAACGACGAGCACGGTATCGTCTGGCCGGTCTCCGTTGCCCCGTACGAGGTCGCGGTGATTCCGCTCGATCCCAAGAAGGAGGAGTGCGCTACCGTCTGCGACCAAATCGTCGAGGGTCTGTGCGCCGAGGGTATCGAGGTCGTCGTCGACGATCGCGATGAGCGTCCTGGCTTTAAGTTTGCCGACAACGACCTTATGGGCTTCCCGTATCAGGTAGTGCTCGGCAAGCGTGGTCTTAAGAACGGCACCGTCGAGCTCAAGGACCGTGCCACGGGCGAGCGCGAGGATGTGGCGATTGATCAGGTCGTCGCCAAGGTCGCCGAGCTTGTGAAGGCAGCACGTCGTTAATCGACATTTCTGCTAGTAGATGTAATTGCAGGCCTGCTCCGCATCTCTCTTAGGATGAGATGCGGAGCAGTCTTTTTTGTTGCGTGAATAAGCTCGACGGGTAAAGGAAAACCCCACAGCCCAAATGAGCTGCGGGGTTTTCCTTTGTGCCTCCGATACGAAATAAATCGCTCAGATACTACTGATAATCGACGACGTCGATCCAGTTCTTAAGGAACTCATCGTTCACGTTGCGCTTACGAGCGAGCTCGGAAGCGGCGACGATGCTCGTCCACTGACGCACGACCTGCATGGGCATGTCGGCGCGGTCGCAGTAGAGCTCCAGGTAGGCCTCAGCCTGGTCCTTGCTGTTGAGGGCAAAGAGCAGGTAGGTGGTGGCAACGTCGGCAGCAGGGGAGCCCTGGGTGGCATGTGCCCAGTCGCAGACGTACAGCTGGCCGTCGTCGCCGACGATGACGTTGGAGGGGTTGAAGTCGCCGTGGCAGACCTTGAACTCCTTGGTCATGCCGTCCAGACGCTCCTGAAGGTTGTAGCGCGTGGTGGCATTGAGCTGATCGAGGCTGTCGATCATGCGGGCGAACTTATCGCGCTGACGGTTGAGCAGCGGGGAGGTGTAGCCGTGGATCTCGATCTGGAGGTCGACGAACATCTCGAGGTACTCACCAAAGCGCTGGGGCTCGGCAGTCATCTTCTCGGCAAGGGTGGTGCCCGGAACCTTCTCGGTCACGAGAGCCCAGCCGTTGGCGTTCTCGAGCTGGGAAACCTCGAGAGCCTTGGGGCTGCGGATGCCGCACTCATTGATGCGGGCAAGATTCAAAGCCTCGTTGAACACGTCGGAGACGGGCTTGGTCTCGTTAAAGACCTTGACGATTTTGTCGCCCAGGTCGTAAACGACCTTGTTGCCACGACGGACGAGCTCGGTCTTGGAATCGGGGAGCAGCATGATTGCATCCTTTCAACGATGCGATAGAAGCAACGGCGGGGGCGTGCGTACACCCGTGCACCCCCGCCGCAAATAACCGTGCTAAAAACTAGCAGACGGCGTAATCCTGGGGCTCGCGGCCGTAGTAGGCGTCCAGGTAGAGCTCCTTGATCTCGCTCATGAGCGGGTAGCGCGGGTTAGCGCCGGTGCACTGGTCGTTGAATGCCTGCTCGGTCATCTCGTCGAGGGTGTCGAGGAAGTACTGCTCGTCAACACCGTAGTCGGCGATGGTCTTCTTGACGCCGATGAAGTCCTTGAGCTCCTCGAGCTTCGTGATGAAGTTCTCGAAGACCTCCTTGTCGTCCTTGCCCTCGATGCCGCAGTACTTGGCCATCTCGGCGTAGTTGTGCAGCGCGTTGGGGTAAGGATACTGGGAGAAGGTACCCATCTTGACGGGAGCCTCGGCGGCGTTGTAGCGCATGACGCGGGTCAGGATGACGGCGTTGGCGAGGCCGTGGGGCAGGTGATGGAAAGCGCCGAGCTTGTGGGCCATGGAGTGGTTGAGGCCCAGGAAGGCGTTGGCGAAGGCCATACCGGCCATGCAGGAGGCGTTGTGCATCTCCTCGCGGGCATGCGGGTCCTTGGCGCCGTTCGTGAAGCTGGAGGGCAGGTTCTCGAAGACGAGCTTGGCAGCGCGCTCGGAGAGGCCCTTGGTGTAGTCGGAAGCCATGATGGAGACGTAGGACTCGATGGCGTGGGTCATGACGTCGATGCCGGAGGCAGCGGTCAGGCCGCGCGGGGCGGTCATGCAGTTGTCGGCGTCGACGATAGCCATGTTGGGGAGCAGCGCGTAGTCGGCGAGCGGCCACTTAATGCCGGTCTCCTTGTCGGTGATGATGGCGAACGGCGTGCACTCGGAGCCGGTACCCGAAGAGGTCGGGACGGCGACGAAGTAGGCCTTCTTGCCCATCTCGGGGAAGGTGAAGATACGCTTGCGGATGTCCATGAAGTCCATGGCCATGTCCTCAAACTTGCACTCGGGGTGCTCGTACATCATCCACATGATCTTGCCGGCGTCCATAGCGGAGCCACCGCCGACGGCGATGATGACGTCCGGCTCAAAGAGAGCCATCTGCTTGGCTCCGCGACGTGCGCACTGCAGCGACGGATCGGGCTCGACGTCGTAGAAGCAGTCGTGGGCGATGCCCATCTCGTCGAGCTTGGCCTCGATGGCGCGGGTGTTGCCATTCTTGAAGAGGAACTGGTCGGTGACGATGAAGGCGCGCTTCTTGCCCATGACGGTACCGAGCTCATCGAGGGCGACGGGCGTGGAACCCTTCTTGAAGTAGACCTTCTCGGGAGCGCGGAACCACAGCATGTTCTCACGGCGCTCGGCTACAGTCTTAACGTTGATCAAGTGCTTCACCCCAACGTTCTCGGAGACGGAGTTGCCGCCCCAGGAGCCGCAGCCCAGGGTCAGAGACGGCTTCATGCCAAAGTTGTACAGGTCACCGATGCCGCCGTGCGAGGACGGGGTGTTGATGACGATACGGCAGGCCTTCATGACGTGCTCGAACAGGCTGATCTTCTCGGCCTGGGCGGGGTGCACGTACAGAGAGGCGGTGTGGCCCGGGCCACCGGCGAGCACCAGGTGCTCGGCCTTGTCGACGGCCTCCTGGAAGTCCTTGGCGTGGTACATGGCCAGGACCGGGGAGAGCTTCTCGTGGGAGAACTCCTCCTTGGCGGGGTCGGTGGAGGTGACCTCGGCGATCAGGATCTTGGTCTTGGCGGGAACCTCGATGCCGGCGAGCTCGGCGATCTTGGCGGCAGCCATGCCGGGGATGCGGTGATCGAGAGCGCCGTTCTTGAACATGGCGGCACGCAGGGCCTCCATCTCGGCACCCTGCTTGACGAAGTAGCAGCCGCGCTTCTGGAACTCGGCCTTGACCTGGTCATAGATGGTGTCGATGACGGTCACGGACTGCTCGGAAGCGCAGATCATGCCGTTGTCGAAGGTCTTGGAGTGGATGATGGAGTTGACGGCGAGCAGCACGTCGGCGGTGTCGTCGATGACGACCGGGGTGTTACCGGCGCCAACGCCCAGGGCGGGCTTGCCCGAGGAGTAAGCGGCCTTGACCATGCCCGGGCCACCGGTGGCGAGGATGATGTCGACGTCGCGCATGACCATGTTGGTCAGCTCGATGGAGGGGACATCAACCCAGCCGATGATGCCCTCGGGGGCACCGGCCTTGACGGCGGCATCAAGCACGAGCTTGGCGGCGGCGATGGTGCACTTGGCGGCAGCCGGGTGCGGGGAGATGATGATGGCGTTGCGGGTCTTCAGGCTGATAAGCGTCTTGAAGATCGCGGTAGAGGTGGGGTTGGTCGTCGGGATGACGGCGCCCACGATGCCGATGGGCTCGGCGATCTTGGTGATGCCGTAAGCCTCGTCGCGCTCCAGGACACCACAGGTCTTGGTGTTCTTGTAAGCGTTGTAGATGTACTCTGCGGCGTAGTGGTTCTTGATGACCTTGTCCTCAAGAACGCCGCGGCCGGTCTCCTCGATGGCCATCTTCGCCAACGGGATACGAGCCTTGTTGGCGGCCATGGCGGCCTCATAGAAGATCTTGTCGACCTGCTCCTGCGTGTACGTAGCAAAAAGCGCCTGGGCCTCTCGCATCTGAGCGAGCTTGGCCTCAAGCGCCTCTACGTTGTCCACAATTGCGGGAGTAGTGTTTTCCGGTGACTTTTTCACCATTTGTGTCTCCTTGCGATCGGAGATTTACCCTACGCCTTGCATGATAGCAAGAAATTATTCGGCGAACGGTCAGATTCCTGTAAAAGGCACACTAAAACGCTTCAATATACTGAAGCGTTTTAACTAAACTATCCTAAAGCATCGCCCCACTCATTGGGGACAGGCTTACATGAGTGCTTCATGAGTGCTTTCACTCATTTGGGACAGACATCGATTTGTCATTTTGCCGTTCTGGGCCTGTTGTTGCCACTGATTGGATATAAATAGGTTACAGGCTCAGCATTTTGCGTTTCTTCTCTCCTTTTAGGTGTTGCCTGTACAGCTTTGAAAGGAGAGATTATGCCAAGATGCGCCCGTGCCGTTTCGATCACCGGCTATTACCACGTCTTTGACCGCGGCAACTCCAAACAGATTATTTTTGAAGATGACTCCGACCGTTATCGTTTCTTATCGGATATCTCGGACAGGTTTGCGCGCCATGACGTGGCGGTGTTGGCTTGGTGCCTTATGGACAACCACTTCCATTTGATGGTTGATGACCCATTTGACAACCTTTCAAAGGCAATGCAGTGCGCGCTGACGGCATATGCTAAGTATTTCAATGGGAAAACGGGGAGAACGGGACATCTGTTTGACAATCGCTATTCGCGGGTCGCGGTTGAGTCGGACACGCAGGCAGTGCAGCTGCTCGACTATATTCATCTCAATCCCGTGAAGGGTGCGCTTGACTCGCTCGAGGCGTACCGCTGGTCAAGCTATAAGGCATATCAGCTGGGCTATGATCCCTTTGACATCTGTGATGCGGCCCCTATGCTCGATGTTGTCGGAGGCTCCCGTCGCTATTGCGAGCATCTCAAGAAAGTTGGCGGGCGCATCTGGTCAGTGGAGATTCTTCCGCGCCGGCGGATCCCCGATGAGGAGGCTCTTTCCGTTGCGCGCGAAGTCCTGCCGAGCATAGATCCTGCGCTGCTCAAGGCCCTGCCACGCCCCGAACGCGATGCCTGCCTGCTGAGGCTCAGGCGGGCACATCTCACGGTCAAGCAAATTGCCCGTATCACCGGTATCGGCGCCACAAGCGTGACCAAGGCTACTGCAGGCTGGAAGGATGCAGCGTGAGATAGGGGCCGGAGCCGATCGGGACGCCGCATGCGTGCGTCATGTCTGTCCCCAATGAGTGGGAAAACACCCATCTAAGTCTGTCCCTAATGCGTGAAAACACTCATGTAAGTCTGTCCCCAATGAGTGCGAATGAGTGCAAAAAGGCGCCCTCCGTAGGGGAGGACGCCTTTGGTAAGTTCTATGTGAACGCGAGGTCTTTGACCCGGAGAGTCCGAGGTACTTGTTGGTAAGACCTTATTTAGGAGCGCGCAACCTTGCCGGACTTGAGGCAGGTGGAGCAAACGTTCATCTTGCGACGGTGACCATCGACGACGACGTAGACGCGCTGGATGTTGGGGCGGAACTTACGGTTGGTGACGCGGTGAGAGTGGCTGATGGAGCGACCGGCAACGGGGTGCTTACCGCAAACTTCGCAAACTTTGGACATAACTGACCCTCCTTGGGCGACAAACGAACATGTCGCGTTAACAAACAAGCCTGAACTATAGCACAGAAGCAGCTCCCTGTGCGTAATCTACACAGAGATATTTCTCTTTTGGCGATAGTGCCCACGCCACGGCCCTGGACGTAGATCCGATTTGCGTGCAGCAGAGGGGATTATGCCAGCTCGTGTGTGCGTTTTCAAGCTCGTCCCACAAATATATATAGGTTTATTGAGCATTGGGCTCCGTTTACGGATTGCTCTGTATTTATGCTCGCAATTAAGCTCGAGGTTGGCTACACTATCCCTTGACCATTAAAGGGGTACGAGATACCCACATGGAATTACATAGCTGCCAAAGAGCAGCCCTTCCTGTGGGTGTCTGGTCCGCTTTGAGCGGTCGGGCATCTATTTTTTTTGACTGTGTCAGCAGTCAAGACATGTGAGGAAGGAGATCGATGGGCACGACTTCCCCCAAGGCGGTCATCATGGACGAGACCGCCGTCAATCGAGCGATGACCCGCATCGCGCACGAGATTCTCGAGCGCAACGAGGGCTGTGAAGACCTCGCTCTGGTCGGCATCGTCACGCGCGGCGACCTTCTGGCAAAGAAGCTCGCCGAGGAGATCAAGGAGATCGAGGGCGTCGACGTTCCGCTCGGCAGCCTCGACATCAGCTTCTACCGCGATGACTACGCTACCAATTTCGCTCCCGCGATCCACGCCACCAACATTCCCTTTAGCGTCGACGGCAAGCGCGTCGTGCTGGTGGACGACATCCTGTATACGGGCCGTACCATTCGCGCCGCTCTCGACGCCGTCATGGACTTGGGCCGTCCGAGCCGTATTGAGCTGGCAGTCCTCGTTGACCGCGGCCACCGCGAGCTCCCCATCTCGCCGGACTTTGTCGGCAAGAACGTTCCCTCGTCGCATGAGGAGAACGTGCACCTATATATGAAGGAAGTCGACGGCCACACCGCCGTCGAGATTAACGACGTCGCGCCGGGTTCCCACGTGGGCTCCGCGCCGCTGGGAGGTGAGTAGTACCGTGGCGTTCAACCATAAGCACCTGATCGACATTACCGAGTACTCCGAAGAGGACATTAAGCTCATCCTCGAGACCGCCAAGGCGTTCTCCGAGGTCAACGAGCGTGCGATCAAGAAGGTCCCCACGCTCAAGGGCAAGACCATCGTCAACATGTTCAACGAGCCCTCGACGCGCACCCGCAGCTCCTTCGAGCTCGCCGAGAAGCGTCTTTCGGCCGACAGTCTTAACTTTGGCGGCTCCTCGACCTCCACGGTCAAGGGTGAGAGCCTCGTCGACACCGTCGAGACCCTCAACGCCTATAAGATCGACTGCATCGTCGTTCGCGATAAGCACGCCGGTGCTCCCTACATCGTCACGCAGAACTCGCCCGCAAGCGTCATCTGCGCCGGTGACGGCAAGCACAACCATCCCACGCAGGCCTTGCTCGACCTGTACACCATCTGGGAGCACAAGGGTGACTTCCACGGTCTGAAGGTCGCCGTCGTCGGCGATATCGCCCACTCCCGCGTGTGCGGCTCGCTGATCCCCGCCCTTAAGATCATGGGCTGCGAGACCTACGCCGTCGCCCCCGGCACGCTGCTGCCGCCGGCGCCCGAGGTCCTGGGCTGCGACCACGTGACGAGCGACCTCGATTCCGTCCTGCCCGAGCTGGACGTCGTCTACATGCTGCGCGTGCAGCAGGAGCGCCTCGAGGGTGCCCCGTTCCCGACCATTCGCGAGTACCACAAGCTCTTCGGCCTGACCAAGGACCGCGAGAAGCTCATGAAGCCCGATGCGATCATCTGCCACCCGGGCCCCATCAACCGCGGCGTTGAGTTCGACTCCTATATGGCCGACCACCCGCAACGCTCCGTCATCCTGGAGCAGGTCTACGCCGGTATCTGCGTGCGTATGGCTATCCTGTATCTGCTGCTTGGAGGTGCCGATAATGGCCTTGCTTCTTAAGAATGCCCACGTCGTCGACCCGTCCGTCGAGCTTGACGGTGTCGTTGACGTCCTGATTGACGGCGACAAGATCGCCGAGGTCGGCGAGAATCTCGCCGTCGAGGGAGCCGAGGTCCGCGACCTTTCCGGCAAGCACCTCGTCCCCGGCCTGGTGGATATGCACGTTCACCTTCGCGAGCCCGGCTACGAGGTCAAAGAGGACATCGAGAGCGGCACCCGCGCAGCTGCCAAGGGCGGCTTTACCGGCGTGTGTGCCATGCCCAACACCGATCCCGTCACCGATAACGGCACCGTCGTGGAGTTCGTCAAGTCCCGCGCTGCCGAGGTCGGTCACTGCCGCGTCTATCCGTCGGGCGCCATGACCCGCGGTCTTAAGGGCGAGGCCATGTCCGAGATGGGCGATATGGTCGCCCACGGCGCCGTCGCCTTTACCGACGACGGTCGCGGCGTGCAGGGCGCGGGCATGCTCCGTCGCTGCATGGACTACGGCAAGATGTTCGGCAAGGTATTTATGAGCCACTGCCAGGACGAGGACCTGGTCGGCCACGGCCAGATCAACGAGGGCAAGGTCTCGACCCGTCTGGCTCTTGAGGGCTGGCCGGCTGCCGGCGAGGAGCTCCAGATCGCTCGCGACATCGAGATCGCTAAGCTGACCGGTGCCAAGCTGCACATCCAGCACATCTCCACCGCCCATGGCCTGGAAATCGTGCGTGCCGGTAAGGCCGCTGGCGTTCAGGTTACCTGCGAGGCTACCCCGCACCACATGTTCCTGACCGAGAACGACCTGGACGAGACCTACAACACCTCGCTCAAGGTCAATCCGCCGCTGCGCACCGACGAGGACGCCGAGGCCATCCGTCAGGGTGTCATCGACGGTACCGTCGACGTTATCGTCACCGATCACGCTCCGCACACTCCGTGGGAGAAGGCCCGCGAGTTCGAGCTTGCGCCCTTTGGCATGATCGGCCTCGAGACCTCGCTGTCGCTCGTGCTCACCGAGCTGGTCAACACGGGCAAGATGAGCGTGGGTCGCATGGTCGAGCTCATGGCCATCAAGCCGCGTGAGATCCTGGGCCTCGACCAGGTTCAGGTCAAGGCGGGCTCCGTTGCCGACCTGACCGTGTTCGACCCCACCGTAACCTGGACGGTTGGCGAGGACGGCTACGAGTCGCGTGCCGAGAACTCCGGCTTCGCCGGCCGCACGCTTACCGGTCGTGCCACCGATGTGTTTGTCGGCGGTAAGCAGACGCTCGCCGACGGCTGCATCTGCTAGCATAGCCTTATCGCTTTTGTGCGCGGTGCCCTTGCGGTGCCGCGCTTTCTGTTCGTTTTGACCATGCAACCGCATGGGGGATTGGAGCGTCTATGCCCACACCTTCCACTGCACGCATGCACGACTTCGAGGTCGTCTCGAACCGGGAGATCGCCGACGGCATCTTCTCGCTCGTCATCTCGGCCCCCAAGCTTGCAAGTGCGCTCAAGCCCGGTCAGTTTGTGAACATCGCCGTGCCCGGCGATGCGTCCTCGCTGCTTCGCGTGCCTCTGAGCTACTACCGCGCCGACGCCGAGGCCGGCACCGTTGAGCTGTGGTACGCCGTCGTGGGCGACGATACCCGCCGTCTGTCGCAGATGGCTCCCGGTTCCACCTCTAATCTGTTGGGCCCCGGCGGCCGCGGCTGGCTCGTGCCCGAGGGCACCAGGAAGGCGCTGCTCGTCGCTGGCGGCATTGGCGTTCCGCCCGTGCTCTGCCTGGCTGGCATGCTTGCCGAGCAGGGCGTGGACGTTGACGTATGTCTGGGCTTTGGCACCGCGTCCAAGGCCGTGGGCGTCGATGAGTTCCGCGCGCTGGGAGCTACGGTCAACGTATGCACCGACGACGGCTCGTTGGGCACGCACGGCTTCTGCACCGATCCTGCCGCCGAGCTGCTCGGCGAGGGCGGTTACGACTACGTCGCCAGCTGTGGTCCCGCCGTCATGATGAAGAAGGTCGCCGCCGCTGCCGCCGAGGCCGGCGCGTACTGCGAGGTGTCGCTCGAGCGCATGATGTGCTGTGGCTTTGGCGCCTGTAACACCTGCAATGTCGAGACGGTCGACGGTATGAAGGGCGCCTGCATGTGCGGTCCCGTGTTTGATGCTTCCAAGGTGGTGGTCTTCTAGTGGGTAACGTGAACATGGCCGTCGATTTCGGCGGCGTCAAGATGCAGAACCCCATCAACACCGCAGCCGGTACCTTTGGCTACGGATGGCAGTTCCAGAACTTCTTTGATGTCTCCCAGCTGGGCGCCATCACCACCAAGGGTTGTGCTGCCGAGCCCTGGCCCGGCAACCCCGCGCCTCGCATGGCCGAGATCCCAGGCGGCATGATCAACTCCGTGGGCCTTCAGAACCCCGGTGTGGCCGCCTTTGCCCGTGAGTCCGGTCCGTGGCTCGAGCAGCTCTCCAATGACGGTTGCCAGGTCATCTGCCAGGTCGCCGGTCACTCCGTCGAGGAGTTTGTCCGCGCGCTCGAGATGTATGTCGAGCTGTGCCCCTGGGCTGCCGGCTACGAGATCAACGTCAGCTGCCCCAATATTGCCGCCGGCGGTGCCGCCATGGGCTCCTCGCCCGAGGGCGCCTCTGCCGTTATGGCTGCCTGCCGCAAGGTGACCGATAAGCCGCTGTTCGTAAAGATGGCTCCGGTTAACGTTGCCGAGATTGCCAAGGCTCTCGAGGCCGCCGGCGCCGATGGCCTTTCGGTCATCAACTCCATCCAGGGCATGGCCATCGACGTTCATACCCGCAAGTCCCGCGTGGCTAAGCCCAAGGGCGGCCTTTCGGGCCCGCTGTGCCACCACATCGCCGTGCGCATGGTCTGGGAGGTCGCTCAGGCCGTCGATATCCCCATCAACGGTGTCGGCGGCGTCATGACGGGCGAAGATGCGGCCGAGTTTATCTTGGCTGGCGCCACTTGCGTGTCGGTCGGCATGGCCAACTTTGTCGATCCGTGCGCTTCGCTCAAGATCGCGCACGAGCTCGAGGCCTGGGCGGAGTCCCAGGGCGTGAAGGACATCAACGAACTGGTAGGTGCTTTCGAATGCTAGAGACCGATGCCCGCGACCGTGTTATCGTCGCCCTCGACTGCGACCGTGAGCGTGCACTCGAGCTCGCCCACGAGCTTTCTGGTCATGCCGCTTGGCTCAAGGTCGGCATGACGCTCTATTACGCTGAGGGCCCCGAGATCGTCAAGACGTTCAAGGACTTGGGCTTTAAGGTCTTCCTCGACCTCAAGTTCCATGACATTCCGCATCAGGTGCGCGGCGCCGCCCGTTCGGCCTCGCTTGCCGGTGCCGACCTGCTTTCGGTTCACGGTCTGGGCTCGGGCGCTATGCTTGCTGCCTGCCGCGAGGGTGCCGAGGAGGCTCGCGAGGACCGCGCCAAGCTCGTTGCCATCACCGTGCTCACGAGCATGAACCAGGATGCGCTGACCGAGATCGGTGTCGAGTCGCCCGTGGCCGAGGAGGCAGCCCGCCTGGCGAAGCTTGCCCAGGCCAACGGCATCGACGGTATCGTGTGCTCGCCGATGGAGGCCCATGACATGCGCGAGCTGCTCGGCCCCGACGCGCTGATCGTGACTCCGGGCGTGCGTCCGGTGGGTGCCGCCCTGGGTGATCAATCCCGCGTGGCGACGCCTTCTCAGGCTATCGAGCGCGGCGCGAGCCACATCGTGGTGGGCCGACCCATCACCGGTGCCGACGACCCGGTTGCCGCATTTGACGCTATCGTTGCCGAGCTGGTCGAAAACGTCGCCTAAAAGATTCCCTCAAGTCACCACTTTTGGGTCTCAATAGCACAAATTAGCCCCTGTGCCTGCGAAAACTTTCCCATCCTTTGTGTGGAATCGCAGGTCAGGGGCTCAACTTTGACCTCCGTATATTGCACTTTTCGCAGGTATCGTCTAACCTATGGTGCCGTCGATTGGGCATTTAGTGCGTTTGACGTGCTAAAATGCCAATTATTGCATCAGATATAACCCAACTATTTGGAGGTTCGAATGGCACTCCCTCAGCTTACCGACGAGCAGCGCAAGCAGGCTCTTGAGAAGGCTGCCGCCGCACGTCACGCCCGCGCTGAGCTTCGCGAGCAGATCAAGAAGGGCGAGAAGTCCCTCGAGTCCGTGCTCAACTCCGATGACCCCATCGCTTCCCGTATGAAGGTTTCCACCCTCATCGAGTCTCTCCCCGGTTATGGCAAGGCTAAGGCCGCCAAGATCATGAAGGAGCTCGGCATCTCCGCTACCCGTCGCGTCCAGGGCCTCGGCGTCCGTCAGCGCGAGCAGCTCCTCGAGCAGCTGACCAAATAAGTGAGCGCTCAGGATTCAAAGCTCTTTGTGATTTCTGGACCGTCAGGTGCAGGCAAGGGCACGCTCGTCACTCGTGTGCGCGAGCGTCGCTCTAACCTGGGCCTGACGGTTTCGGCTACCACGCGAGCCCCACGCAAAAGCGAGGTCGACGGCGTCAATTACTTTTTTCTGACGCGCGAGGAGTTCGACCGCCGCGTGGCAAACGGCGAGTTTGTTGAGTGGGCCGAGGTCCACGGTAACTGCTACGGCACCTTGGTGAGCGAGGTCACATCCAAGCTTGCCTCTGGTTCGTCTCTAATCTTGGAGATCGATGTCCAGGGTGCCTTGCAGGTCAAGGAACGTTTCCCCGAGGCCGTGCTGATTTTTATCAAGCCGCCTTCGCTCGAGGTGCTCCGCGAGCGTCTGGTCGGTCGCGGTACCGAGACGCCCGAAACGATCGAGCTGCGTATGGCAAACGCCGCCCATGAGCTTGCCCTTGCCGACCGCTACGACGACGTCGTGGTGAATGACGATCTCGACCGCGCGACCGATGAGCTCGTTCGCGTTCTCGATATGCATGAAAGGATCTGAGGTCCGTGTCCGTTGTAAAGCCTTGCATTGACGATCTTCTGGAGAAGACCGATCACAACCGCTTCCTGCTCGCCTCGCTTGCCTCCAAGCGCGCCTGCGACATTAACAGCATGCTGCGTGGCCAGCACAACCGCGTGCTCGCCGTTCAGGATGTCGACGACATCACCATTGCACTCTCCGGTGCCGATACCATCTCGATGGCTATGGACGAGATCGTCGACGGCGATATCTCCTACGACGAGGCCCGTTATGAGAAGGCGCTCGGCCACAAGGTTGCTGAAGCCTAAATGGCAGCCCGCGTCTGCCTGGTCCACTATCACGAGGTTGGACTGAAGGGCAAGAACCGCGCACATTTTGAGCATATCCTCATGGATAACATCAAGGCGGCCTTGGCCGCCTTTTCCGTGAATGCCGTGTCTCGAATTTCCGGTTATATCCTCGTGACCTTTAACGAGCATCAGGTCGACGAGGCGGCGCGCGTCATTCGCACCGTCCCCGGCGTTGCCCGCGTGTCCCTGGCGTACCACACCAACCGCGACCCGCAGGAGTACTGCGCCGCCGCCGTGAAGGCGCTGCGCGAATTTGGTCCCTTCGAGTCGTTTAAGGTGCATGCCAAGCGCTCTAACACCGACTATGAGCTCACCTCGATTGATATCAATCGACAGGTTGGCGAGGTACTGTGCGAGGCGTTTCCCGATAAAAAGGTCCAGATGCACGATCCCGACGCGATGGTGCACGTGCTGGTGGTACAGGGTAGCGTCTACGTTTATGCGCGCTCCGAGCGCGGCGTGGGCGGTCTGCCGGTGGGTTCTGCCGGCAAGGTCGTGACGCTGCTTTCCTCGGGCATCGATTCTCCGGTGGCGACCTGGATGCTCGCGCGCCGCGGCGCGGTGTGCGTGCCGGTACATTTTTCCGGCCGTCCGCAGACGCCCGATACGAGCGAGTATTTGGTGCAGGACATCATCCGTGCGCTTGAGCCGGGTGTCCAGATCGGTCGCCTGTACGTCTGTCTCTTATACACATCTGACGCTGCCGACGAACTCTAGGGTGTAGAT
>CABSNH010000008.1 GCA_902478985.1 uncultured Collinsella sp. | reverse complement strand
GGGTTTTGGAGGAGCCGGTGGCGCCACCGATGCCGTCACGGCCGGTGCGGCCGCCCAACAGGATAATCTTGTCGGTGGGGGCGGGGCACTCGCGGCGCACGTGGTTTGCCGGGGTAGCGCCCACGACGGCGCCGACCTCCATGCGCTTGGCCACGTAACCGGGGTGATAGAGCTCGTTGACCTGGCCGGTGGCAAGGCCAATCTGGTTGCCGTAGCTGGAGTAGCCGGCGGCAGCGGTGGTTACGAGCTTGCGCTGCGGCAGCTTGCCCTCGAGCGTCTCGGAGACGGGGACGGTGGGGTCGCCGGCGCCGGTGACACGCATGGCCTGGTACACATAGCTGCGGCCCGAGAGCGGGTCGCGGATGGCGCCGCCCACGCAGGTGGCGGCACCGCCGAAGGGCTCGATCTCGGTCGGGTGGTTATGGGTCTCGTTCTTAAAGAGGAACAGCCAGTCCTGGTCCTCGCCGTCGACATCGACCTTCACCTTGACGGTGCAGGCGTTGATCTCCTCGGATTCGTCGACATCGGTCATGACGCCGGTCTTCTTAAGATACTTGGCGCCGATGGTGCCCATGTCCATGAGACAGACGGGCTTGGCGTCGCGGCCGAGTTCGTGGCGCATCTCCATGTAGCGGTCGAAGGCTTGCTGCACCACGGCGTCGTCGATTGTCACGTCGTCCAGGACGGTGCCGAAGGTGGTGTGGCGGCAGTGGTCGGACCAATAGGTGTCGATCACGCGGATCTCGGTGATGGTGGGGTCGCGATCCTCATCGCGGAAGTACTGCTGGCAGAAGGCGATGTCCGCCTCGTCCATGGCAAGGCCGCGCTCGGTGATAAAGGCGGCAAGGCCGGCCTCGTCGAGCTCGCGGAAACCGTCGAGCACTTCGACAGGCTGCGGCTCGGGTGTATCAATGTGCAACGTCTCGGGCAGGTCGAGCGAGGCGATGCGCGCCTCGACGGGGTTCACCACGTAGTGCTTGATGGCCTCGATGGCGGCTTCGTCCAGAGTGCCCGAGATCATATAGACCTTGGCGGAGCGCACGGCGGGGCGCTCGCCCTGGCTGATGAGCTGCACGCACTCGCTGGCGGAGTCGGCGCGCTGGTCAAACTGGCCAGGCAGGAATTCGACGGCAAAGACGGCGCCATCGCTTGCGGGGAGCTCGTCGTAGGTCACATCGACCTGGGGCTCGCTAAAGACGGTCGGCACGCAGGAGCGGAAAAGCTCCTCGTCGATGCCCTCGACGTCGTAGCGATTGATGATCCTCAGGGCCTCGATGCCCTTGATGCCGAGAATTTCGGTCAGCTCGCCCTTGAGCTGCTGAGCCTCGACGTCGAACCCGGGTTTCTTCTCCACGTAGATACGAGAGACCATTGGTTCCTGCCTTCCTGATCGGTTGGGCGTACGGTACGGTATGCGGCAGCGGTCGGTTTACGGGGCAAGCCTCGGGTCGCCTTGAGCCACATGTTTGTAAACGTCACTATGATACGACAGCTCGCGGCGCGTTGAGGACGGCGAGGGTGCTACAGTGAAGCGCAAACAAGAGAAAGGCATCACATGGCATTCGTTTCACTCGCCATCATCGCGCTCGTGGCCTTTGCAAGCCCCTTCATCGCCTCGGTGATTCCCGGAAAACCCGTTCCCGAAACGGTCTTTTTGCTCGTCTTCGGCGCGGTGCTGCGCCCGCATATGCTCGGCCTTATCCATGTGGATGCCGAGGTCTCGCTCGTGTCAGAGCTCGGTCTGGCATTTTTGTTCCTGCTTGCCGGCTTTGAGATCGACCCCAAGAGCATCACGGGCGTCGAGGGACGCTACGGCTTGGCGACGTGGGTCGTCACGTTTGGTATCGCCTGGCTTGCCGTGCGCTTTACCCCGTGGTTCTCGGTCAGTCATTTCGACGGTATCGCCGTGACGCTTGCCCTCACTTCTACGGCGCTCGGCACGCTCGTGCCCATCATGCGTGAGCGCTCGCTCACCGGCACGCGTGTGGGCGACTCGATTCTCGCGTATGGCACTTGGGGCGAGCTCGGTCCCGTGCTCGCCATGTCGGTGCTGCTGTCTGCTCGCACTGGCATCCAAACGCTCGTAATCCTTGGCTTGTTTGCGGTGGTTTGCGTGTTGCTGGCCGTGGTCCCAAGCCGCTCCAAGCGCGTCGGCAGCCGCTTCTTTGCGTTTGTCGAGGAGCGTGCCGATACCACGTCGCAGACCTTCGTGCGCCTGACGGTGCTCATCCTGGTCACGCTCGTGGCGTTCTCGGCCGTCTTTGATCTCGACATCGTGTTGGGTTCTTTTGCCGCCGGCTTTGTCCTGCGCTATATCATCCCCGAGGGCAACCATACGCTTGAGACCAAGCTCGACGGCTTGGCCTACGGCTTTTTGATTCCGGTGTTCTTTACCGTATCGGGCGCAAAGATCGACCTGACGGCCGTAGCGTCGCGCCCCGGGCTGCTCGCGGGCTTTATCGTGGCGTTGCTGATCATTCGCGCCGTGCCCATTCTCATCTCTATGAGCATTTGTCCTGCGACGCACGACGTTTCGGCGTATGGTCGCATTACCGTGGCCCTGTACTGCACCACGGCGCTGCCGATTATCGTTGCCGTGACGAGCGTTGCCGTCAACGCGGGCGCGCTGTCGCAAGATATTGCGTCGGTCATGGTTGCCGCCGGCGCCATCACGGTGTTCTTGATGCCGCTGCTCGCACAACTCTTCTACCGCGTGGTCGACGCCGCACCGGTCGCTGCCGTGGCAGAGGTTGCCGAGCATCCATCCGATGCGCTCGACATCCTGCGCGCCCATCACGATTTGGCGAGCCTGCTCGCACGCGAGCACGAGCTGCTGACCTCGCATGGTCACGGTCGCGTATTCGAGGGCCTGCCTACGCTCGATACGATTGCCGAGCGTCTTTCCGCCGAGGCAGCGAGCGGCCACATCGATGCCCGCATCGTGGACGCGGCACATCTTCTTGCCGATAAGACCTATGGTGATGAGGTCGACCCGTCTAAGCTGACTCCGCGTGAGCGCCGCCGCCTGGAGCGCGCCAAGCTCGCCGTGCACGAATACCGCCGCCGCATGCTGGAACTCTACGCGCGCGATGAAGCCCAGGACGACGACGGTAAGTAGTAAGGAATACCGGGATACGGGTTCCGTCCAAATAATAGAAGACGCGCTGCCTGTGGTTGATGCAGACAGCGCGCCTTTTGCGTTGGGCCTCGTTGAGGTTCGAAGTCGTGGCTTGCGACCTTTAGGAGCGGGCGGCTCCGTCGACGGGGAGCACGGCGCCCGTGACATAGGATGACATGTCGCTCGCTAGGAAAACAAAGGCGTTGGCGACGTCCTCGGGCTCGCCCATGCGGCCGAGCGGAATAGTGGCGATGATGGGCTTAATAACCTCTTCGGGCAGGTTGGCGACCATGTCGGTCTTAGTCACGCCAGGGGCAACGGCGTTGACGCGGATGCCCATGGGGGCGAGCTCGCGCGAGAGCGACTGGACCATGCCGTTGACGGCAAACTTGGACGTGGGGTAACCGACGCCGGAGGGCTGGCCGTACTTGGCGACCATCGAGCTCGTGGTAGTGATGGTGCCGCCGTGGCCGGCCTCGGTCATAATCTTGGCGGCCGCCTGGTGACCGTTAAAGACAGCGACGACGTTGAGGTCCATGACTTTGGCGAACTCCTCGGCCGTGTAGTCCAAAAGGGGTGAGCGCTGGGAGATTCCGGCGTTGTTGACGACCGTGTCCAGGCCGCCCATGTCGGTTGCAGCCTGGGTAAAAGCCTCGGTCACGGCCTCGAGTGAGGTGAGGTCGCAGGAGCGACCCCAGACCTTGGCGTCGGGATAGGCGGCCGCCAGCTTCTCAACGGCCGCGTCGGCAGTCTCCTGGCGCGAGCCAAAGACGGTGACGGCAGCGCCTTCCTCGATAAAACGGCAGGCGATCGCATAGCCGATACCGCGCGTGCCTCCGGTGATGATTGCTTTCTTGCCCTCGAGCAACATGGTGCCTCCATTCTTCGGGGGTGGACGTACGCAGCACAGGATAGCGGCGGACAAAAGCAAACATGCCTGCTTATCGGTGAGCGGTATCCCTGGTTGACACCGAACGGTCAAATTGTTCAAACGCGGATCGCGTCAATGCGCCCCGAGCGTGCAAATAAAAGGGCTCCCGTCCAAGACCAGACGGGAGCCCTTCGAGCAAATGCGTTGTGGGGTGTAAACCGAACTAGTTGGCCATGACGCCTTCGGTCCAGGCCTCGACGTCCTCGATGCGCAGGACGTTGGCGACCTCGGCCACGCAGTCGACGCTGGCAAGCTCCGCGGCGGCAGCCTGGACGTCCTTCTCGAGTGCGCGGTGCGTCAGGAAGATGACCGAGCAGGCATCGCTGACACCCGACTTGCCGTCCTCGACTTGGTTGATGAGCGAGATCGAAATGTTGTGCTTGGCAAAGATGTCGACCGTCTCGGACAGGGCGCCCACGCGGTCGGCGACCTTCAGGCGCACATAGTACTTGGTCTGGAGCTCGTCCATGGGCTTAAAGACGAGGTTGTGACCATAGGGCTCAATCTCGGGCAGCGGAGCCACGCCCCGGCTGATCTGCTCGGAGAGCGACAGGATATCGCCCACGACGGCGCTCGCGGTGGGGAAGGAGCCTGCGCCGGCACCGTAGAACATGGTCTCGCCCACGGCGTCGCCCACTACGTAAACAGCGTTCATGGCGCCGTTGACCTTGGCAAGCATGTGGTCGGCGGGGATCAGCGTGGGATGCACGCGGACGTCGACGCCGGCGTCGGTGTTGCGGGCGATGCCGAGCAGCTTAATGGTGTAGCCGAGCTCACGGGCCTGGGCGATGTCCTCGGCGCCGATGGTGCGGATACCCTGCTGGTACACATCATCGGTGGTAACGCGGGTGCCAAAGCCGATGGAGGCGAGGATGGCCGTCTTGCTGGCGGCGTCGAAGCCGTCGACGTCGGCGGACGGGTCGGCCTCGGCATAGCCCTTGGCCTGCGCGTCGGCGAGCACGTCGGCGTAATCGGCGCCCTCGGCGTCCATGCGCGACAGGATATAGTTGGTGGTGCCGTTGAGGATGCCGGCGATGGTCAGGATCTTGTTGCCCACCAGGTCGTGCTCAAGCGTGCTCACGATGGGGATGCCGCCGCCGCAACTGGCCTCGCACTTAATCTGCACGCCGCACGCACGCGCCTTCTCGGCAAGCGTCTCGACGTGGCGGCCCAGCAGGGCCTTGTTGGCAGAGACGACGTGCTTGCCGTGCTCAAAGGCAGTGGTAAAGATCTCGGTTGCGGGATGCTCGCCGCCGATCAGCTCGACGACGATGTCGACGGCGGGGTCGGTGACGACGTCGTGCCAGTCACTCGTAAAGGCCTCGCGCTCAATGCCTGCCGACTCGGCCTGCTCCCAAGCAAGCGCGCAGGCGCGGGTCAGCTTAAGGTCGATGCCGTAGGCTGCCAGGTACTCATCGTGGTGGCTCTTGATCAGACGGGCCACGCCGCCGCCGACGGTTCCCAGACCGATGAGGCCGACGTTCACGGTGCGCAGGGGTTCGCTCATAGATAGCTCCTTCGTGCATCTTATGGATGGATTAACCGCTTAAAGGTTGAGTGCATTCTAGCGTGAACCGAGGGCGCGTGCTCGCCAGTTAACAGGAGTCGCACAAAACGGCACCACCGAAACGCTGCGGAAACATTGGAAACACGCTCGCTACAAACGAACTTCCGTAACAAACTGTCAACGTTTGCACCATAAGGTTTGCCCTGTGCGACTGGGGCATGCAGGCGCTCGTCGGCCCCGTCACCACCGGTGCCGCCGTCGCCGTCTCGGGCGAGATCGCCGATGCCTTTGCCGAGCAGGCCAAGGCATCCAAGCTCGACATCGTCGATACCGAGACCTTTAAGGACGACTCCTCCACGAGCTTTATCAACCAGCCGACCAAGGCCATGCGCAAGATCAAGATCGAGGGCCTGACGGGCGAGCTGACGTGGAACGACAAGGGCCAGGTTGAAAAGCCCGCTACGGCATATGTGATTCAGGGCGGCAAGTACATCGCCGCCTAGGTGCGTACAAAACGCGACCGGTGAGGCTGTTTTAATCAGGGCAGGGGCGCTTGTAACAGAATGGAAATATTACTTTCACACAATAAAGTGGCTAAACTGTATAAACCGATAGAAATACGCATAAATATGGATAAATGGACAAAGCAAAAGAAAAGTTGAAATAATCGCCACTTTTCTCAACTAAAGCGTCTACTATTTTGCGAACGCCGAACACGGCGAAGGATGGCCTGTCGGGTAACCGAAACCCGACGAGATTTGAGAGGAGAGCCGCATGTCGAGCCTCACCGGTAAGTCATTGAACCCTGTTATGAATCGCAGGAGCGTTATCGCGAGCGCAGCAGGTCTGGGGGCGATGTCCATTCTAGCTGGCTGCTCCTCCAACGGCGGCGACAGCGGTTCCGCTTCGGGCGATGCTTCGTTTAAGATCGGCACCATCGGCCCGCTGACCGGCGCCAACGCATCCTACGGCAAGTCCGTTACCCAGGGCGTCGAGCTTGGCTGCAAGGATTTCTCGACCAAGGAGCTGCCGCTTGCCAGCAAGGCCGAGGATGACCAGGCCGACGGCGAGAAGGCCGTCAACGCCTTCAACACCCTGCTCGACTGGGGCATGCAGGCCCTCGTCGGTCCGACCACCACGGGTGCGTCGGTTGCCGTTGCCGCAGAGTGTGGTAACGACCCCAAGACGTTCATGATCACCCCGTCCGCGTCCTCCGAGGACGTCACCGACGGCAAGGATTGCGTCTTCCAGGTTTGCTTCACCGACCCCAACCAGGGTGTCAACGCTGCCAAGTTCCTGGCGCAGAAGTATGCGGACGAGAAGTTCGTGCTGTTCTATAACTCCGGCGATGCCTATTCTTCGGGCATCGCAGATTCCTTTAAGGCCCAGGCCGCTGAGTCCAAGCTCGAGATTGTCGATGAGGAGACCTTTAAGGACGACTCCGCCACGAGCTTTACCAACCAGCTGACCAAGGCCAAGCAGGCCGGCGCCACCATGATCTTTGCGCCGATCTACTACACACCGGCGTCCGTCCTGCTCAAGAACGCCAAGGACATGGGCTACGACGTCAAGATGATGGGCTGCGACGGCATGGACGGCATCCTGGGCGTTGAGGGCTTCGACACCTCTCTTGCCGAGGGCCTGCTGCTCATGACCCCGTTCTCCGCCGATGACGAGAAGAACGCCGACTTCGTCAACGCCTATAAGGATAAGTACGGCGATACCCCCGACCAGTTTGCCGCCGACGCCTACGACGGCGTGCACGCGGTGGCCGAGGCCGTCAAGGAGGCCGGTCTTGGTGTCGACGCCGATCCGACCGAGGTCGCCGAGAAGCTGTCCAAGGCTATGCTCAAGATTACCGTTGACGGTCTGACCGGCAAGCTCACCTGGAACGATAAGGGCCAGGTTCAGAAGGAGCCCACGGCGTACGTCATCACCGACGGCAAGTACGTACAGGCCTAATTGGCCGCCTTACATAGAGCGGTTTTGATCCCAAGCAGGGGAGGTTTTGGCCTTCCCTGCTTGCTTGGTATCTAGGGACAGTGTAACGTCCCTGTTTCATACATTAACTGGAAACCTATTCGAAAGGGGGATGTGGAACATGACGGTTTTTATCCAATACCTGGTCAACGGCCTGTCCATGGGCAGCGTCTACGCCATCATCGCGTTGGGCTACACCATGGTCTACGGTATCGCCAAGATGCTCAACTTCGCTCACGGCGATGTCATCATGGTCGGTGCCTATGTCTCGTTCTGCGCCACGTCGTATCTCGGCCTCCCGGGCTGGGCATCTGTAGTTCTCTCTTGTGTGGTCTGCACGGTTCTCGGTGTTCTCATTGAGGGTCTGGCATACAAGCCGCTGCGTCAGGCGGGCCCGCTGGCCGTTCTGATCACGGCCATCGGCGTGTCTTACTTCCTGCAGAATGCCGCACAGCTTCTGTGGGGCGCCACGCCCAAGAACTTCACTTCGCTCGTCACCTTCCCGGTGCCGGAGTTCTTGGCCAAGTTTAACGTAAGCGCCGTCTCGCTCGTCACCATCGTCGCCTGCCTGGTTATCATGGCCGGCCTGATGTTCTTTACGGGTAAGACCAAGATGGGCAAGGCCATGCGCGCCGTGTCCGAGGACAAGGCCGCCGCTCAGCTCATGGGCATCAACGTCAACCGCACCATCTCGATGACGTTCGCCATCGGCTCCGCCCTCGCCGCCATCGCCGGCGTGCTCCTGTGCTCCTACTCGCCGGTGTTGCAGCCCACGACGGGTGCTATGCCTGGCATCAAGGCCTTCGACGCCGCTGTCTTCGGTGGCATCGGCTCCATCCCCGGCGCTTTTGTCGGTGGCATTCTCATCGGCATCATCGAAGCGATGGCGCAGGCTTACATTTCCACGAGCCTTGCCAACTCCATCGTCTTTGGTGTTCTGATCATCGTCCTGCTCGTCAAGCCTGCCGGCCTCTTGGGCAAGTACGTCCCCGAGAAGGTGTAGGTGAGCGTTATGAAGTTTCTTAAAGACAAGCAGACGCGTCACGACTTTGTCACGTACGCCATGTGCCTTGTGGCGTTTGCCATCGTGTTCTTTATGCAGTCTAACCACATGATTCCGCGCATGATCGCCGGTCAGCTGGTCCCCATTACGGCCTATATCGTCATGGCCATTTCCCTCAACCTCGTCGTCGGTATCGCGGGCGACTTGTCGCTGGGCCACGCGGGCTTTATGAGCGTCGGCGCCTATACGGGCATCGTTACCGCCGTCGCGCTGGAGGGCGCCGTTCCGTCCGACCCGATGCGTCTGATCATCAGCATTGTGGTCGGCGCTATCGCCGCTGCCATCTTGGGCTTCTTGATCGGTATCCCGGTCCTGCGCCTGAGCGGCGACTATCTGGCCATCGTGACCCTGGCCTTTGGCGAGATCATCAAAGAGATCGTCACCTGCCTCATTGTGGGTGTCGACTCCCGCGGCCTGCACGTGATCTTTAACATCACGGGCAACTCTACGATCGACGACCTGCACCTGCTCGAGGACGGCACCGCCATCATCAAGGGCGCCCAGGGTGCCTCGGGCGTGTCGACGTACTCGACCTTCCTCGCCGGTGCCATCCTGGTCATGGTCGCACTCGTGATCGTGCTCAACCTGGTTCGCAGCCGTACCGGCCGTGCCATTATGGCCGTGCGCGATAACAAGATTGCAGCCGAGTCCGTAGGCATCTCCGTCACCGAGTACCGCATGATCGCCTTCGTGGTTTCCGCTGCCCTCGCCGGTGCTGCCGGAGCTCTCTTCGGCGGTAACTTCTCGCAGCTCTCCGCCACCAAGTTCGACTTCAACACGTCCATCCTCATCCTGGTGTTCGTGGTCCTGGGTGGTTTGGGCAATATGCGCGGCTCCGTCATCGCCGCGGCGTTGCTCACGGTGCTTCCCGAGCTGCTCCGTCAGTTCTCGGACTACCGCATGCTCATCTACGCCATCGTGCTGATCCTGGTCATGATCTTTACCAACAACCCGCAGCTCAAGGCGTTCTTCGCACGCATTAAGGACCGCCTTGCTTCCAAGAAGGAGGTGGCAGCCGATGCCCAGTAAGTTTGAGTTCAACAAGGGCAAGATGGTCCCGTATCCTTCTGGCGCCATCGTTCCCGACCGCGACCTGGGTCAGCGCCCGGCGCTCGAGTGCATCCACTTGGGCATTGAGTTTGGCGGCCTTAAGGCAGTAGACGACTTTAGCCTGACCATCGGCAAGACTGAGATCGCCGGTCTCATCGGCCCCAACGGCGCTGGCAAGACCACGGTCTTCAACCTGCTCACCAAGGTGTACCAGCCCACGCACGGCACCATCCTGCTCGACGGTGAGGACACCTCGGGCAAGTCGGTCTACCAGGTCAACCGCATGGGTATTGCCCGTACGTTCCAGAACATTCGCCTGTTCAACACCATGACGGTGGAGGACAACGTCAAGGTCGGTCTGCACAATCAGGAGCGCTACTCCGGTTTTGAGGGCGTGCTGCGCCTGCCGACGTACTGGAAGCACGAGAAGGCTGCTCACGAGCGCGCCATGGAGCTGCTGTCCATCTTTGATATGGAACACCTGGCAAACGAGCAGGCCGGCTCGCTGCCTTATGGTGCCCAGCGTCGTCTGGAGATCGTCCGCGCGCTTGCCACCAACCCCAAACTGCTGCTGCTCGACGAGCCTGCCGCCGGCATGAACCCGTCCGAGACCGCGGAGCTCATGGAGAATATCGTTAAGATTCGCGACACCTTTGGCATTGCCATCATGCTTATCGAGCATGATATGTCGCTCGTTATGAACATCTGCGAGGGCATCTGCGTGCTCAACTTTGGTAAGGTCATCGCCAAGGGCACGGCCGAGGAGATCCAGAACAACGACGCTGTTATCGAGGCATATCTGGGCAAGCAGGATAAGGGGGAGAACTAAATGGCAGAGCCGATGCTTTCCGTCTACAACATCAACGTCTGGTACGGCGCCATCCACGCCATTAAGGACATCTCCTTTAACGTCAACGAGGGTGAGATCGTGGCCCTGATTGGCGCCAACGGTGCCGGCAAGTCCACGACGCTCAAGACCGTCTCGGGCCTGCTGCGCTCTAAGACCGGCTCCATCAAGTTTATGGGCGAGGACATTACCCATACGCCCGCCGACAAGCTGGTTGGTAAGGGCCTGGCTCAGGTGCCCGAGGGTCGTCGTGCCTTTTTGCAGATGACGGTCGAGGAGAACCTGGAAATGGGTGCCTATACGCAGCCCAAGTCAACGGTGGCTCCGGGCCTCGAGCGCGTCTACGAGCAGTTCCCGCGCCTGAAGGAGCGTCGTCGCCAGGTCGCCGGTACCCTTTCGGGCGGCGAGCAGCAGATGCTCGTTATGGGCCGCGCCCTTATGAGTAACCCTAAGCTGCTCATGCTCGATGAGCCCTCTATGGGCTTGGCACCGATTCTGATTGAGCAGATCTTCCAAATTGTCGAGGATCTGCATAAGGCCGGCACCACGGTGCTCCTGGTCGAGCAAAACGCACAGATGGCTCTTTCCATCGCCACACGCGGCTACGTGCTCGAGACCGGCAAGATCACTATGACCGGCACCGGTCAAGAGCTGCTGCACGACGACAACGTGCGTAAAGCATATCTTGGTGGTTAATTCATTCAACGAAGGGGCGCTGACTATCCCGGTCGGCGCCCCTTTTTAAATGATCCCTTGGGGACGGAGGAAAACGGATCGCCGGGTCAAATCGACTCACTGGGCGATCCGTTTTCCTCCGTCCCCAAGGGATCATTGTGCGGGTTGGTATTTAAAGTGCGACAATGCCGTGTGGAAATAGAAGTTCGTCTGGGGGTCTATCTATGCTGTACGAGTTTTGTGCCGAGAACTTTGAGCGGGTGCCGGCGGCTATTGATGCCGGTGCAAGGCGCATCGAGCTGTGCGACAACCTTGCCGTCGGTGGTACCACGCCCTCGGCCGGCGTTATCAGCGCTGCGGTCAGCTATGCTCACGAGCATGATGCGCGAGTGATGTGCATGATTCGCCCGCGTGGCGGTGACTTTCACTACAACCAGGACGAGCTGCGCATGATGGAGATGGACTTGGGTCTTGCTGTGAGCGCCGGCGCCGACGGCTTGGTCTTTGGCTGCTGCAAGCCTTGTGCCGGCGGATGGGCGCTCGATGAACTTACGCTCGGCGCCCTTGTGATGGCTGCGGGCTGCGCGACCGAGGAGTGCAAGCGTGAGCCCATCGACATCACCTTCCACATGGCCTTTGACCAGCTCTCGCTCGAGGCTCAGCTCGATGCCGTCGACACACTCGCCGACTGCGGCATCACGCGCATCCTGACACATGGTGGCGCTGCCGGAACGTCGATCGAGGACAACCTGGAGCACCTGTCGCGTCTTGTCGAGTATGCGGGCGATCGCCTGACCATTCTTCCCGGCGGCGGCATTTCCACGGCCAACCGCGATACCGTGGCTGCGGCACTGGGCGTCTCCGAGCTCCATGGTACCAAGATCGTGCCGCTGGAGGTATAACCCGTGGCGCTGGTATTTGACGTTCAGCAGGCGAACGGTAAGCCCGACGATAACCGGCGCCCTGGCACCGCGTGCCCCTTTTGCGATACCGAGGGACTCGCCAATATCATCCGGCGCGACGGCGACTGCATCTGGCTCGAGAATAAGTTCAAAACCCTGCGCGCCACCCGTCAAACCGTGCTGATCGAGTCAGCCGATCACGATGCCGACCTGGCGACCTATGAGCCGGATGAACTCCACCATGTGATGAGGTTTGCCCTGGATTGCTGGCAGCAGATAATCGATTCACAGCAGTATCGAAGCGTGCTCATGTACAAGAACAAGGGTCCTCTCTCGGGCGGTAGTCTCGTTCATCCGCACATGCAGATTGTGGGTTTGGAGCAGGAAGACGGCTATGCTTCGTTGACTTCCGCCAATTTCGAAGGCATCAATGTCTGGCAACAGGGGAGAATCGCGGTCAACATCTCAACCGAACCGATCATGGGGTTCTTTGAGGTCAACGTTTCAGCCCCGCAGGGAATCGCCGCCAGCGATGACACAAGAGACCAAGCCGAGGCGGATCTCTTCGCCGATGCGATCCAGGTGGCTCTGCGCTATATCCTGAACGAGCACCACGGTGGTCGCGCAGAGTCGTACAACTTGTTCTTCTATCACCTGGGCGGTCGGACCATTGCCAAGGCGCTGCCGCGTTGGGTGGTTTCGCCCTACTTTGTCGGCTATCGTTTGGCCCAGGTCAATGCCGAGACAACGCTCGATATCGATGCTGAGCGCTTGCGTGCGCATCTGGAAACGCTCGTATAGCAAGATTAACACCCGTGTAATGCGGACAGTCTAGCGCGCCATGGCGTCGCGGCCGGCCTCGACACGCTTGCGCTGAGCGGCGCGCTCCTCGCCGGTCAGACGCTCAAAGAGATGCCCGATAAACGAGGCGAGTATCTGCTGAAACAGCGTTCCGCACATGACGGGAAACACGACTTCGCCTGGAAAGTACTGTGTGGCGATGACGGCGCCCGAAGAGATGTTACGCATGCCGCAGGTAAAGCACATGGTAGTCGTCTCGCTATATGGCAGATGCAGCGCACGGGCGACCAGAAAACCGACGACAAAGCCGCTGATGGCGAAGGTCAAAATAAAGAGGGCGACTTCCAGACGTATGGCGTTCATGTGCAGGACGTACTCGCTCATGGCGGTGGAGTTGGAGGCGATAACGCCCATCATCATGAACTTGCAGACGGGCGAGAGCGCGGGGGAGAGCTTCTCGTGTCCCCATCCACGTGTGACCTCGTTGATCACGATGCCGAGCACGGCGGGGATGGCGATCATAAAGGCCATGTCCTGCATCATGCTCAGCACATCGATCGAGACGGTGGCACTCAGCAAGAGCTTCAGCGTGAGCGGAATCGTCACAGGCGAGATAACCGAGGACGTCAGGATGATGGTGAGCGCGAGCGGGCCGTTGCCGCCGAACATGCTAATCCACATAAAGGCAGTGACCGCCACGGGTACGCTGTACTCGAGCGCGATGCCGCAGACAAGGTTGGGATTGGAGCCAAAGAACAGCGATCCCATGGCATAGGCTGCTATGGGAATAAGCACCGCCGAGACGAGCAGCGCCAAAATCAGGTGCAGGGGACGGCGGAACACCTCAGCGACCTGGTGGAAGGTGTTGCTGAGCGCACCTTGGAACGTCATAAAGGCGAAGAGGGCGGGAACGATGGGCTTGAGTACGCCGATCTGCTGGGGAAAGAGCACGCCGAGCGTTACGCAAATCGGAACGATGACCTGCATGTGCCCCGCGAGGAACTTTCCCAGTCCAACCCATTGCTTCATATGCCCCGTGACTCCCTTTATCCGCGAACTCGTTTGAATGGATATGCTAGACGCTCGCATGCGTCCGTGCGTCAGAAACGCTCGATTATTTCGAGGGTATTACCGGCCTCGTTTACCGAAACCAGGGCGTGCCGCGAGGCTCTGCGTCCGTGCCGCACGGTATAATAAATCCGTTCAACAGATCTGCCTGCCGAAGCGGGCATACACAGAGGACTCATCGCTATGAACCGTGAGAGGTATCGCGGCGACCTGCCCCTATCGGGGGTGGGCGCCTATGTCATCGCTTAAGACGACACATCGCTGGGCGGTCGCTCAGCAAAATCCCGAGCTCGAAAAGGAGCTTTCGGCTGGTCTGGGCATACCCGGGCTGGTGGCGCGTATTATGGTTGCGCACGGTATTGCCTCGATTGAGGAAGGACAGCTATTTTTGACGCCTTCGCTCGATCGCGACTGGGCCGACCCACTCATTATCCCGGGCATGTCGGTCGTTGCCGACCGCGTCGAGCGTGCTATTCGCAACCACGAGCACATTGCGGTCTTCGGCGATTTTGACGTCGACGGCATTACGTCGACTTGTCTGTTGACCGAGGCACTGCGAACGTTTGGCGCCAATGTCACACCGTTTATTCCGCACCGCTTTGACGAGGGTTATGGCCTTTCGCGCGCGGCGCTCCACCGCGTTAACGAGCTTGCCCAACCCAATCTGATCGTGACCGTCGATAACGGTATCGCGGCCAAGGAGGAGGTCTCCTATCTGGAGAGCCTGGGAATCGATCTGGTGGTTACGGACCACCATGAGCCGTCCGACCAGGTGCCGCAGGGCGTGCCCCTGACCGACCCTAAGCTCGAGGATGAGAGTCCTTCGCGTGAACTTGCCGGTGCCGGCGTGGCGCTCAAGCTGGTGCAGGTCCTGGGCGAGCGTTTGGGCAAGCCATCGTATTGGCGCTCGCTGATAGAGGTCGCGGCACTGGGTACCGTGTCCGACATGATGCCGCTCACGCCCGAGAATCGCGCACTGGTCGCCGAGGGCATCCAACAGATGCGTGTGACGGCCCGTCCCGGCTATATCGCGCTTGCCGCACTTGCCAAGGCCGACCTTTCTACTATTACGGCCGACGGCCTATCGTTCTCGCTCATTCCCCGCTTAAACGCCGCCGGCCGCATGGCCGATCCCAAGCTGGCGCTCGACTTGCTGCTTGCCCGCGATCCTATCGAGGCAAGCGCGCTGGCGGCCGAGCTCGAGGAGATCAACCGACAGCGTCGCGAGATCGAGGCGGAGCTCACGCGCGATGCCATGGCAAAGGTCGAGGAGACTTATGACGGCGGGCGCGCAATCGTCGTGGGCGGCGAAGGTTGGCACGAGGGCGTTAAGGGCATCGTGGCGAGCCGCCTTACCAACCGATATCACGTGCCGGCGCTGCTTTTCTCTATCGAGGACGGTATAGCACGTGGCTCGGGCCGCTCGGTAGGCAAGGTTAACCTGTTCGAAGCCGTCGAGCGCTGCTCCGACCTGCTGATTCGCCGCGGCGGGCATGCCGGTGCGGTGGGCGTGACCATCGAGGCATCTAAGCTCGATGAGTTTCGTCGACGTCTTTCCGCCGTGTTGTCCGAGCTTCCCGCCGAGGACTTTGAGGACACCGACGAGGTTGCCGCCACGGTCGACCTTTCCGAATTGAATATCGAGACCATCGAGCAGATTTCCCGCCTTGAGCCGTTTGGCCAGGGTAATAAGGTGCCGCTGCTGGCTGCCGAGGGCGTGACGATGTGTGATCGCGCCGTGGTGGGTAAGACTGGCGAGCACATGCGCTTCGTGGCGACGGATGGAGCCGCGAGCGTGCCGGCAATCATGTTTCGCGTACCGCAGATCGACAGGTTTATCAATTGCGACAGCGCCGTCGACTTGGTGTTCGAGGCCGTTGCCGAGCATTGGCAGGGGCGCGTGAAGCCCAAACTCATGATCAAAGATGTCTTGGTGCGCGATGCCACGGCGCCCAATATCGACGATCCGGCATGTGAGCTTCGCCGCGGCGTACAACCGGCGGATTCTGGCCTGCGCCTGGAGTCGCGTAAACGCGAAACGCTTGCTCAGCTTTCCTATACCGAGCTCACGCGCTCGCTCATTCACAGCTTTATCGGATCGAACCAGCCGCACCGCGCACAGGTCGAGGCGCTTGACGCCCTGGCCGACCACCAGAGCGTTTTGGCCGTTATGGGAACGGGTCGCGGCAAGTCGCTCATCTTTCATGTACATGCCGCACGCGAGGCGGTTCTTCGCGGGCGTGCGAGTATCTTTGTCTATCCGCTGCGCGCACTCGTTGCCGACCAGGCCTATCACCTTTCCTCGACGATGGCCGCGCTCGGCATTGGCGTTGGCGTGCTGACCGGCGAGACCGTGGAGGCGGCGCGCGATGACGTGTTTGCCGGCCTGGCTTCGGGCCGCACCGGCATCGTTCTCACGACGCCGGAGTTTCTGTCTATCCATCGCGATCGCTTTGCACGTTCTGGACGTATTGGCTTTGTCGTTATCGATGAGGCACACCATGCCGGTCTTGCCAAAGGCGGCGACCGGAGCGCCTACCTCGACATGCCCGATATTCTCAAAGCCCTGGGCGACCCCGTTGTCATGGCGGCAACGGCTACCGCGACGGCCCCGGTCGTGGCGGAGCTTGCTCGTGTATTGCCGATTACCAGGACGGTGGTCGACGAGACCGTTCGCGAGAACCTGCAACTCGAGGACGACCGTGACCTTGCGAGCCGCGAAAATCGCCTGGTGTCAATCGTGGCGACGGGGGAGAAGACCGTTATCTACGTGAACTCGCGCGACCAGTCCGTGGCGCTTGCCAAGACGTTGCGCAAACGCGTGCCCGACTGCGCGACCCATATTGCGTTCTATAACGCCGGGCTTGCGCGCTCCGATCGCCGCCGTGTCGAGGAAGCCTTTAGGGACGGAAGTCTCAGCTGCATCGTTTCAACTTCGGCCTTCGGTGAAGGCGTCAACCTGCCCGATATCCGTCATGTCGTGCTCTACCACATGCCGTTTGGTGCGATTGAGTTTAACCAGATGAGTGGTCGTGCCGGCCGCGATGGACAGCCCGCCGTGATTCACCTGCTCTATTCGTCGCGTGACGCTCGTATTAATGAGCGCCTGCTCGATTGTTACGCGCCCGAGCGCGATGAGCTTGTCACGCTCTATCGAGCGCTGCAGACCATGTGGCGCTCCAACCGTGGCAAGACGGGGGACGATTCATTCTGCGCGAGCGATATCGACATTGCGCAGATGTGTCTTGCCATCGATGCCCGCACGCCGGTCGACGAGCGCTCAGTGGAAAGCGGCCTGGGAATCTTCGAAGAACTCGGTTTCTGCCGCGTTTCGGGGTTTGACGATACGCGTCGCATCGCGATGGCGGAAAACCCCGGTCGCGTGCAATTAAGCAGGTCAATTCGCTATTTGGAGGGCTTGCGCTCGCGCATGGAGTTCACGGCTTTTCGGAGCTGGGCACTCGATTCGTGCGCTTCTGATATGCTAGCCAAAGTTAACCGCCCGATCGTACCGCGGGCCTAGGGGAAGGGGACCTCGATGGACGCCGCAGCCCGTACCGCCCATGATTCCACCCTCCAGCCGTTTTCGGAGATGGAGCACTATAAGCATGCCGATGAGCTGCCGCCCGAGATTATGGCGGACAGCTACGACAAGCTGGAGCGTCTGTGCCTCAAATATATGAACGAGGACGACTTCTCCAAGGTGGAGCAGGCCTACTGCTTTGCTGCCGAGAAGCACTGCAACCAAAAGCGGCGCTCGGGTGAGATGTACATTAACCATCCCGTCGAGGTAGCTATCATTCTGGCTGACCTCAAGATGGACTGCGATGTGGTGTGCGCCGCGTTGCTGCACGATACCGTCGAGGACACCGAGACCTCGCTTGCCGATGTTTCGGGTCTGTTTGGCGAAACCGTGGCGGGGCTCGTCGACGGCGTGACCAAGCTCACCAACATTGAAGTCGACAGCATGGACGAGAAGCAGGCGCTTACGCTGCGCAAGATGTTCCTCGCCATGTCCAAGGACATCCGCGTCATCATCGTCAAGCTCGCCGACCGCCTGCATAACATGCGCACACTTGCCGCTCTGCGCGAGGACCGCCGCCTGTTTAAGGCACGCGAGACCATGGACGTGTACGCGCCTTTGGCCGACCGCCTGGGCATGAGTTCAATCAAGTGGGAGCTCGAGGACCTGTCCTTTTTCTACTTGGAGCCCGATGCCTACCAGCGCATCTCGCGCATGGTATCCGAGTCGCGCGAGGTTCGCGAGCGTTATCTGGCCGAGACCATCAAGACGCTCACCGATGAGCTCAATCGCATTGGTCTTGAGGGCTTCCAGATCAACGGTCGTTCCAAGCACTATTGGTCCATCTATCAAAAGATGAAGCGCAAGGGCAAGGAGTTCTCCGAGATTTACGACCTGGTGGCGCTGCGCGTCATCACTCATTCGGTGCGCGATTGCTATTCCACGCTTGGTGCCGTGCATACCCTGTGGCATCCCATGCCCGGTCGTTTTAAAGACTATATCGCCATGCCCAAGGTCAATAACTACCAATCGCTTCACACGACGGTTATCGGCCCCACGGCCCGTCCGCTCGAGATTCAGATTCGAACCTACGAAATGCACGAGCAGGCCGAGTACGGCATCGCTGCCCACTGGTTGTATAAGAAGTCGGGCGGATCGTCTGCCTCCAAGACTAACGATGCGCAGCGTCTGGACGACCAGATCAACTGGCTCAAGCACTCACTCGACTGGGCGGCGTCTGACGAGATCACCGATGCCAAGGAATACCTGCATTCGCTGAAGGTCGACTTGTTCGACCAGGAAATTTTTGTCTTTACGCCCAAGGGCGAGGTCATGGCGCTTCGTGCCGGCTCTACACCGCTCGACTTTGCCTACGCCGTTCATACCGAGGTCGGTAACCACTGTGTCGGCGCCAAGATCAACGGTGCGGTGGCGCCGCTCACGCACGAGATCAAGACGGGTGACCGTGTCGAGATTCTGACTAACAAGAGCTCTAAGCCGTCGCGCGATTGGCTCAAGATCGTCAAGACACCTTCGGCCAAGTCAAAGATTCGCCGTTATTTCGCCGCCGCGACCAAGGACGACGACGCTGCCGCCGGCCGCGATATACTGGCCAAGGACCTGCGTAAGCGCGGGTATGGCATCTCTACGCCACGATCCACGCGTGCGCTCAACGCCGTGGCGGAGCAGTTTAACTTCAAGCAGCTCGAGGACCTGTTTGCAGCCGTTGGCGCGGGCAAGGTCGCCCCGCGCGCTGTGGGCAATAAGGTCGAGCAAATCTTGGACCCCAAGCCCGAGGAACAGCTCACCAAGGCCGAGGCTATCGCCGAGGTCGTAAAGCAGCCTGCCCGCGGATCCAACCGCAAGCCGCAAAAGCGCGGTAAGAGCGCCAGTAACGGCATTATCGTCAAGGGCGAGAGCAACAGCGGCCTGCTGGTCCGTCTGGCTCATTGCTGTAACCCCGTGACGGGCGACGACATCGTTGGCTTCATCACGCGCGGTCGTGGCGTTTCGGTGCATCGCGCCAACTGCCCCAACGTCAAGGGCCTTATGGAACATCCCGAGCGCATGATTGACGTAGAGTGGGATGGTGCTGCCGATACGCTTTTCCAGGTCGAGATTGTGGTCGAGTGCCTGGACCGCATGGGCCTGCTCAAGGACGTCACCATCGCCATTGGCGATGCAGGCGGCAATATTCTTTCCGCCGCCACCTCGACTAACCGCGAGGGTATTGCAACCCTGCGCTTTATGGTCGAAATTTCGGATGCGAGCGGCCTGGATCCGCTACTGGCATCCATTAGCAGCGTCGACTCGGTCTATGACGCACGCCGTTTGATGCCTGGCGAGGGTGGGGCTCAGCTCAAGCGTCGCGTATAGGCGTAACGAGCGCGCGACAGTAATGATATTGGCTACGTTCGAGGCATCGTTTGGTGCCTCGACGTTTATAGAAGGAGGGCGCACGCATGGACGCTGCGGCTTTGGACTTAACCCCTCGGGGCACGGCTTCGATTGAGGCGCTTGTAAACGGCCCCATCCAGACCAACAGTTACGCCGTTATTTCGAGTGGCGAATGCTTGATTATCGATCCCGCTTGGGAAGGCGAAGGCCTCGTTGCGCATATCCGAGCCGAACGCCCTGATGTGCAAGTGCTCGGTTCTGTCTGCACGCATGGTCATGCCGACCATGTTGGCGGTGTCGCTGGAGTTCGTGCCGCCGTTGGCGCTGACGCCCTGTACGAACTGTGCGGCAAGGACGCAGCTGTGCCGCATGCGAACATCGAGGAACAGCGAGCTATGTGGGGCATTGAGACGCCTGACCCCGGGGAGCCGACGCGCCTGCTCGCCGAAGGCGATGCTATCGAGGTGGGCGATATCTGCCTGCAGGTGATCGAGACGCCAGGTCATACGCCGGGCGGGATCGTCTTGTTTGCTGCCACCGAGCAGGGGAACATTGCCTTTGTGGGCGACACACTATTCCCGGGCAGCCACGGCCGCACCGATCTTTCTGGAGGAGACGAGGCGGCGATTCTGCGCTCGCTCTCCAAGCTCGCCCGGCTTCTCCCGCCCGATACCGTTTGCCTAACCGGCCATGGCGATTCGACCACTGTGGCACGCGAGCTTATGCAGAACCCTTTCATGCAGGTGTAGCTTTATAGTCGGCTTTTGAAGCACGAGAAGCGTCCAAACGTCAAGCTATTTTTCCCCAACGGGTCAATTTCGTAGGGCAAACGGTCAAAAAAGTCTGTTTGGGCGATATTCGTGAACAAACGAACGTTTATGCTCGGGTGCGCCGTGGTAAAATCACAGGCGTTATCGGAGCAACCTTACAGGAGGTTTCTTTTATGCTCGTCAACGCAGCAGACATGCTCAAGAAGGCCGAGGCCGGCAAGTACGGTCTCGGTGCCTTCAACACCAACAACCTCGAGTGGACCCTGGCTATTCTCCAGGCCGCCGAGGAGGCCAAGTCTCCGCTGATCCTTCAGTGCACCGCTGGTGCCGCTAAGTGGATGGGCGGTTTCAAGGTCTGCGCCGACATGGTCAAGGCTGCCGTCGAGGCCACGGGCGTTACCGTTCCCGTCGCCCTTCACCTCGATCACGGTTCTTACGAGGACTGCTTCAAGTGCATCGAGGCCGGCTTCACGTCCATCATGTATGACGGCTCTCACGAGGAGACCTTCCAGCTTAACCTCGACCGCACCAAGGAGCTCGTTGAGCTTGCCCACTCCAAGGGCATGTCCATCGAGGCTGAGGTCGGCGGCATCGGCGGCACCGAGGACGGCGTGACCTCCAGCGGCGAGCTCGCTGATCCTGCCGAGTGCAAGCAGATCGCTGACCTGGGCGTCGACTTCCTCGCCTGCGGTATCGGCAACATCCACGGCGTGTACCCTGCCGACTGGGCTGGCCTTTCCTTCGAGCGCCTGGGTGAGATTAAGGCCCAGACTGGCGACCTGCCCCTCGTCCTGCACGGTGGCACCGGCATCCCCGAGGACCAGATCAAGAAGGCCATTTCCCTGGGTATCTCCAAGATCAACGTCAACACCGACCTGCAGCTCGTCTTCGCCAAGGGCGTCCGCGAGTACATCGAGGCTGGCAAGGATCAGCAGGGCAAGGGCTTCGACCCCCGCAAGCTCCTCAAGCCTGGTCGCGACAACATCGTTGCTCGCACCAAGGAGCTCATGGAGGAGTTTGGCTCCGTCAACAAGGCGTAAGTAGCGGTTTAACTTCCCGCCGGAGGCCCCGTTTCCCCTACGCTGTTTCCCTCGCGCTCACCTGGCTTCGCCAGAAGTCGCGCGACGGAATCAGCTCCGGGGAAACGGGGCCTCCTTCGTTAACTCGCTACAGGGTTACTGGGCGGAATTCATTTTTATGGGTACCGTTTATCGGTGTTGAGGGTTCCTTTATTGGGGCTTTCTTTTTTATCTCGCTACAATGGGCCTCGAGAGTTCTAATGACTTGGAGTTTGGTATGGCTGTTATTAATGTGCTGCCTTCGGATAGGAAGGTTGTTGACGAGGGTCCTGTTGGTTGCTCTGTTGATGTTTGCTGTGATGACTTTCGTTTTCTGGATGTTGGCTTGCCACCCGAGATCCTGCGTTTAAAGGATGCGGGGTATCTTTCGCAGGCAATTGAGGCTTGTGATCGCCTGCTTGCCCAAGATCCCGATCCCTCGCTTGCTGCCTGCGTTCGCGCCGAGCGGTATCGCATGATCGAGACGCCGCTTCATTTTTCGGTGTCGCGCGATCGGGCTATCGAGATGATTCGCGAGGAGTGGCCAGAGTTTACCGATGAGCAGTTTGACGACCTGATTGACCGCAAGCGTATCGATTGCCGCTTTATCGATGGTGAACTGTTCGTTCTTGACAACTTCCTTGATTCTTTGCGTGTGTATCCCAAGGAGGTTCCGGGCCTGCATCCCGATTCTACGGATGGAATTGCGCTGCGCAACCAGATGCTCGAGAGGATGGAGTCGCAGGGCGGACTGTCTCGCACCATTACGCTTAAGGCATGCGTATCTGTCCCCGGTGCTTTGGAGGGAGAGACCGTTCGCGCGTGGCTTCCCGTTGCCGCCGCCTGCCGCCAGCAGTCTCAGGTCGAGATGCTTGATATGACGCCGGAGGGGGTCGTTGCTCCCGCGAACTCCTCGTCGCGCACTGCCTCATGGGTCTCCTCGACTGATCGCTCATTCTCGGTGACCTATCGCTATCAAATCGATGCCGCTTATCGCGATATCTATGGGGGTGCGCTTCCGGCGCATCCGTGTATGGACGCGCCGCTGCCCGAAGATATTTCCGAGGACCGTCCACACATTGCATTCACGCCGTATCTGCAACAGCTGACCGAGCATGTCGTTGATGGCCTCGAGGATCCGCTCGATCGCGCTCGTGCTATCTATGATTACCTGACACAGCATATCGACTATCGCTATCAGCCACCGTACCTGCTTTTGGGATCTATTGCCGATGACTGCGCGCATTCGCTCCGCGGCGATTGCGGCGTTATGGCGCTCACGTTTATCACCATGTGTCGCATCGCGGGCGTGCCTGCCCGTTGGCAGAGCGGCCTGTACGTTGCGCCCGATTCGGTGGGGTCGCACGACTGGGCAGAGTTCTATACGCCGCAGACCGGTTGGCTCAACGCTGACGTGTCATTTGGATCTTCTGCTCGCAGGATGGGGGAGGAATGGCGCCGCCGTCACTACTTTGGCAATCTCGACCCGTGGCGTATGGTGGCCAACAATCGATTCCAGGCAGAGTTTGAGCCCTCTTTCGACAGCATGCGCGAGGATCCTTACGATAACCAGATGGGTGAGGCTTCGGTCGGCGGTCGCGGATGTCGTCAGCGCGAGATGCTCCGCACAGTCGAACTCATCGAAATGCTCGAAGTTCCATTTTCGGACTAATCGGTAGAAAGCTGTGATAAACTAACTCACGCATTACGTGCCCGAGTGGCGGAATTGGCAGACGCAGTGGACTCAAAATCCACCGTTGGCAACAACGTGCGAGTTCGAGTCTCGCCTCGGGCACCATACATGCAAGTGAGCGTTCAAGGGGGTTGCGGCCCCCTTTTTCGTGCCGAACTCGCGTGAGCGCGCGAAGCGTTAAGCAAACAGGCCTGTGGCCTGTTTGTAGCGGAGCGTGGCGAGGGCACTACGCGCCCGAAGCCCGGGGCTTCGCGAAGCGAAGGCCCTTCGAGTCTCGCCTCGGGCACCATACATGCAAGTGAGCGTTCAGGGGGGGGTCGCGGCCCCCTTTTTCGTGTACGTAATGTGATAACGCGCTGCGCGTGTTATTATCCACAAGGCGTTGTTACCGCAATGCCCTAAAGAGGAACCCGAGGGTTCCCACCTTTTGGCGCCAATGAGCAGCTGACTGGTCATACAACTTAGATTCGCTCCCTCAAATCGAGGATGTCTATGTGTACGACCTGGTTGCTGAGAAGCGCCGGGTTATTTTTTTATGAATGGAGGTAGGGAAAATAGCTAAGTCTGATGACACCCGCATCAACGACGAGATCACTGCATCTTCGTGCCGTTTGATTGGCGTCGATGGCTCTCAGCTCGGCCTGTTCGCCATCCGCGATGCCCAGCGCGTCGCCGACGATCAGGGTCTTGACCTGGTCGAGATCGCTCCCAACGCGGAGCCGCCGGTCTGCAAGGTCATGGACTACGGTAAGTTCAAGTACCAGCAGGCCATGAAGGCCAAGGCCGCTCGTAAGAACCAGTCCAAGGTCGAGGTCAAGGAAATGAAGTTCCGACCCAAGATCGACGTTGGCGACTACGAGACCAAGAAGGGCCACGTTCTGCGTTTCCTCAAGAAGGGCGCACGCGTTAAGATCACCATCATGTTCCGCGGCCGTGAGATGGCTCACCCGGAGCAGGGTCTTAACGTTCTCGAGCGTCTCGCCGAGGATCTTAAGCCTTACGCTACGGTCGAGTCCAAGCCTAAGATGGAAGGCCGTAACATGCTTATGCTGCTCGCCCCGATTAAGGGCGCCTTTGATGAGGATAAAGCGGCAAGCGATACCAAGTAACTAGTGTTCTGTAACCGATTAAGGAGTATTTCATGCCTAAGATGAAGTCCCACAGCGGCACCAAGAAGCGTTTCCGCAAGACTGGTACCGGCAAGCTTATGCGCGCCAAGGCTTTCAAGAGCCACATCCTGAGCAAGAAGTCCACCAAGCGTAAGCGTGGCTTCCGTCAGGAGACCGAGATCGCCGCTGCCGACCGCAAGGTCATCAAGTCGCGTCTCGCCTAAGTTCGCGTTCCCGTTTTTCGTTTAACCGTCTAGGAGTTGATAGAACATGGCACGTATTAAGCGCGCTGTTGCCGCCAAGAAGAAGCGCCGTACCGTTATGCACCGTGCGAAGGGTTACTACGGTGCCGCTTCGCGTACTTACAAGCATGCTAAAGAGCAGGTCCAGCACTCTCTGCAGTATCAGTATCGTGATCGCCGCAACAAGAAGCGCGAGATCCGTTCTCTCTGGATCACTCGTATCAACGCTGCTGCTCGCCTGAACGACATCTCTTACTCTCAGTTCATGCACGGCCTGAAGGTTGCCGGCATCGAGCTCGACCGCAAGGTCCTGGCTCAGATGGCTTACGAGGACATCGAGTCCTTCAACGAGCTGGCTGCCATTGCCAAGAAGGCTCTCGAGGCCTAATAGATTCTGTTGAATCGCCAGGGAGTGTCGCACTGTGCGCGACACTCCCTCTTTTTTATCGAAAGCGCTGGTTTACAAAGCAAAAAGCGCGGGTAGAAAAACACTTACAGGTGACCGATCTTTATATGTCTCTTAACCGAAGGGTCATCATCTGATACGTGCGGTCTTGCTGCACTCGACTTTCTACTTCCAATATAGAAAGCCATAGATTGTGTAGGAAATGTGTGCGCCCAGATTCCCGCCCCCGGGGCCCCTCCGGTCTGGCAATATATCTCCTTGCCGCGC
>CABSNH010000007.1 GCA_902478985.1 uncultured Collinsella sp. | reverse complement strand
CGTCAGATGTGTATAAGAGACAGCAGGTGCTCTCTGTCCTGTCGCTTGGCATGCTCAACGAGGGCCAGCGTCTTGATACCATCGAGCCCACCGAGGGCAAGCGCTACATGCACCACTACAACTTCCCGCCGTTCTGCACCGGCGAGACCGGCCGCATGGGCAGCCCCAAGCGCCGCGAGATCGGCCACGGCAACCTTGCCGAGCGCGCCCTGCTCCCGGTGCTCCCCGACGAGAACGAGTTCCCCTACGCCATCCGCGTGGTCTCCGAGGTCATGGAGTCCAACGGCTCCTCTTCGATGGCTTCGACCTGCGGCTCCACGCTCGCCCTTATGGACGGCGGCGTGCCCATTAAGCGCCCGGTTTCCGGTATCGCCATGGGCCTGATCCAGGAGGAGGGAAAGACCGTGGTCCTGTCCGACATCCAGGGTCTCGAGGACTTCCTGGGCGACATGGACTTTAAGGTCACCGGCACCACCGAGGGCATCACCGCCCTGCAGATGGATAACAAGGCCACCGGTCTTACCTTCGACATCCTGGCCCGCGCCCTGCAGCAGGCCAAGGAGGGTCGTGCTTTCATCCTGCAGAAGATGCTCGATGTGATCCCTGAGCCGCGCCACACCACGCGCAGCACTGCTCCGCGCATCGTTTCCATCCAGGTTCCGACCGACAAGATCCGCGACGTCATCGGTTCCGGCGGTAAGGTCATCCGCGGCATTCAGGACGAGACCGGCGCTTCGGTCGACATCCAGGAGGACGGCACCGTCTTTGTCGGCGGCACCGGCGAGTCCGTCGACCAGGCCGTCGAGCGCATCAAGCTCATCATCAAGGTTCCCGAGCCGGGCGAGGAGTACACCGGTCGCGTGGTCTCCATCCAGCCCTTCGGCGCCTTCGTCAACCTGCTGCCTGGCAAGGACGGCCTGCTGCACATCTCCCGCGTCGCCAAGGGCCGCGTGGAGAAGGTCGAGGACGTTCTCAACGTGGGCGACGAGGTCAAGGTCGTCGTCATCGAGGTCGACGATCGCGGCAAGATCTCGCTCGACCGTCTGGATAAGCCCGAGGCCCCGGCTCGCGCTGAGGGTGCCTCCGAGGGCGACGGCGAGCACTTCCAGCGCCGTGAGCGTCCGCGTCGCGAGCGCTCCGAGCGCAGCGACCGTCCGCGCCGTCCCGGTGACAACGGAGGCCGCAAGCCCCGCCGTCACCACGACGCCGAGTAACAGCTACACATAAGCAGCTCAACAAGGGCGACTCCGGACAGGGGTCGCCCTTTTGCTTGCGCCCGGGAGGGCCGCATATGAAGTTTCCTGCTCTACAGTCCTGCGCAAGACGGAAAGCACATTAAGTGCTTTCCTTTGCGTGCGGAACTCGCGATAAACTTCATATGCGTCCCTCCCGGGCGCAAGCAAAAGGGCTGGTTAGTGCCGCTCGCTATTGAGTTAGACAGTCTATTCAGCAGTCTGATTTCGGATCTGTAGAGAGATGCAGCAGCATTTCCCCAGATAAAACCTATCAAAATAAACCTGTTCTTTATTGGCAGGTTTCCCGTGGGGCGGGCACTGATGAAGTTTATCGCGAGTTCCGCACGAACAGGAGGCCACTTAATGTGGCCTCCGTCGTGAGCAGGACTGTAGAGCAGGAAACTTCATCAGTGCCCGCCCCACGGGAAACCGGCGGGATAGACCGGCTCAGATGGGGCTTTGATGCATGGGTGGTCTGTTGGTGGGCAAATGGGTATCATACTGTGGTTGCTGCATCGACTCTATGGTGCATGTTTGTACGTTCCCGGCGGTCGGTTTGCCAGAAGCGCCCCGTCGGTTGTTCCAGACCCGTTTCGAAGAAAGGAAACCACACTCACCTATGGCAGCTAAAAAATCATCTCCCTTGAAGATCATTCCGCTCGGCGGCCTTGACGGCATCGGCAAGAACATGACGGTCTTCGAGTGCGGCGACGACATGGTGCTCGTCGACGCCGGCCTCATGTTCCCCGACGACTCCCAGCCCGGTATCGACCTGGTGCTTCCCGACTACACCTATGTCCTGGAGAACGAGGAGAAGCTCCGCGGCATCGTCGTCACCCACGGCCACGAGGACCACACCGGTTCGCTTCCGTACCTGCTGCAGGACCTCAACAACAAGGTGCCTATCTTCTCGAGCAAGCTGACGCTCGGTTTTATCGAGGGTAAGCTCTCCGAGTTCCGCATTCGCGCGCCCAAGTTCCGTGAGGTCAAGGGCGGCAGCCACGTCAATCTCGGTGGCATCTCGCTCGACTTCTTCTCCATGACGCACTCCATTCCGGGTGCTTTGGGCGTGTTTATTCGCACCAACCAGGGCACCGTTATGCACACGGGCGACTTTAAGCTCGACCAGACTCCCATCGACGGCGTCACGCCCGACTATGCCGCCATCAGCCGCTTTGCCAAGCAGGGCATCGACCTGCTGCTTTCCGACTCCACCAACGCCACGGTTCCTGGCTTTACCAAGTCCGAGGCCGAGGTCGGCCCCAACCTGCTGCACGCCATCAAGAACGCGCCGGGCCGCGTGTTCGTCGCGTCATTCTCGAGCCACATCCATCGCCTGCAGCAGATCTGCGATGCCGCCCGCAAGTGTGGCCGCAAGGTCGTTGTGACCGGACGTTCCATGCTCACCAACACCCGCGTGGCGCGTGAGCTTGGCTATCTCAACATCGACGATGCCGATATCATCGATGCCTTCGACATTGATAACCTGCCCGACGATAAGATCGTCGTCATGTGCACCGGTTCGCAGGGTGAGCCGCTGTCGGCCCTGTCCCGCATGGCCAACGGCGAGCACAAGACGCTCTCCATCCACGAGGGCGATACCGTCATCCTGTCCGCTACGCCCGTTCCTGGCAACGAGAAGGCCGTGCAGCAGGTCGTCAACAGCCTGGCCAAGCTTGGCTGCGACGTGTGGGATAAGAATCGCGCCCTCGTCCATGTCTCGGGCCACGGCAGCCAGGAGGAGCTCAAGCTTCTGATGGCCATGGCCAAGCCCACCTACTTTATGCCGGTTCACGGCGAGGCCGTGCACCTGCGTGCCCATGCCCAGCTTGCCCGTAAGATGGGCATTAAGGATGATCACATCTTTATCCTCGATAACGGCGACACGCTCGAGATGCGTGGCGGTATCGTCAAGCGCGGTACGCCCGTCGAGTCCGGCGTCGTCTACGTCGATGGCCTGCGCATCGGCGATACCGACCCCATCGTCCTGCGCGATCGCCAGAAGCTCGCCAACGACGGTATGGTCACGGCCGTCGCCATCGTCTCGCTCAAGCACAAGAAGATCGAGGCTATCGAGTTCTCGGGCCGCGGCGTTTCGTTTGCCATCGACGATCAGTTCTCCGAGGATGCCTCCGCAGCCATCATGAAGACGATCGAGAAGGGCAAGTTTAGCTTTACCAGCAGCGGCTCCGATGCCATTCGCAAAGCCGTGCGCGATTCGCTCTCCAACTTTATCTGGAGCCGTACGCGCACTCGCCCGATGATCATCCCGGTCGTCATGGAGGTTTAGTTTGGCGCGCGGATCTGCACAAAACGCCAAAGGCAATAAGGCCAACAACCAACCGGCATCTGCTAAGGGTGCCGGTTCCCATCTTCGTGCCAATAAGGGCCACGAATCCGAGTTCGATGAGTTCGAGCCCCTGGTCGAGCCTTCGGCCAATCGCGATATCGCCGGCGTTATCATTGCCGTTTTGGCGATTGCGTCCTTCATTGCCGTGATTTCTCCGGCAACGGCACCCGTGACAGCTGCGGTTGCCGGTTTCTATCACCTCGGCTTTGGTCTGGGCGCCTACGTGCTGCCGATCGTCATCTTGCTGTTTGCCGCCACGCTCTTTTTGGGTGAGGACTCGCCGCTCAACATTCGCTCGGTCGCGGGTGGTGCCGTGGTCTTTGTGGCCATTGTTTCTATCCTATCGTTGATGGTTCCGGGTACGACCGACTCGTGCGACCTCATGTTTACGCCGCAGAACCTTTCCGCCTCGGGCGGCTACATTGGCGCCTTTATCGCAAGTGCCTTGCAAAACGCCCTGGGTAAACCTATCGCTATGGTTGTCTTGCTGGGCCTTGTCGTCGTTGGCCTGGTCATCATTGGCTTTTCGGTGGGTGGCGTTTTGCGCTCCGCACGTGATCGCGCTGCCGATTTTGCCGAGCGCCGTCGTGCCGATGTCAACGCGAGCCCGTGGGGCGATGAAGAGGCCCTGTCGGTTCCCGGCGTTGCCCGTCCGCACCTGAGCATTCTGCGCCAGAAGGGGGCTGACGCCGCGGTGACCACGTTCATGGGTGGCGATGCCGACCCGGTTTTGGATGACGACGAGGACGATGACCCGTTTGTCGACGTGTCCGAGGCCGTGGAGGCCGAGCGCGCCAAGACCACGCTGCTGCCGCGTCGCCATGCCAAGAAGGGCAAGGCCGCGCCCAAGCTCAACACGAGCGAGCCTGACCCGTCTTGGTCCGATAGCGAAATTGAACTCACTGAGGGCGATGACGATTACGACGAGGCTCCGCTCGAGACCGCCAAGACCACCTTGCTGCCGCGTCGCCGCGCCAACGCAGGACAGGTCACCGGACAGTTTTCGATGGAAGACGACCCGGACAAGGCTGACGAGTCAGAGCCGCCATTTGCCGTGAATCCCGTTTCGGCAGCTCCGCAGATCCCTGACTTCCTAAAGCATCCCAAGGTTTCCGATGCCTCCGCCCCCACGGCTTCCGCTGCTCCTGTTGCAGCCGGCGATGGGGGAGCGGACGGTACCAATGCCGATGCCGAGGGCGACCAAGAGGACGGCCTCAAGCTTCCGCCGCTCGAAATCCTGCATGCCAACCCGCAGTCGGCGTCCTCCGCGTCTTCTGACAAGGAGCTGGAACAGACTGCCGAGTCGTTGCAGTCCACCTTGCTTGAGTTTGGCCGTAGCGCCCGCGTCGTCGGCTGGATTGCCGGCCCCACGGTCACGACTTTTAAGCTGCAGCCCGGTGAGGGCGAGCGCGTGAGCAAGATCTCGAGTCTCGAGGACGATATCGCGCTTTCGCTTGCCGCCCAGTCGGTGCGCATCTTTGCGCCGATTCCCGGCACCTCGCTCGTTGGTATCGAGATTCCCAATCGCAAGCGTCAGAACGTCAACCTAGGCGACGTACTTCCCTATGTGAAGGGCGGTCCGCTCGAGCTTGCCATCGGTCGCGATGCCGAGGGCACGCCGGTTGTCGCCGACCTCGCCAAGATGCCCCATCTGCTGATCGCCGGTACCACGGGTTCCGGTAAGTCGGTCATGATCAACTCCATCATCACGACCCTGCTCATGCGCGCGCTTCCCGAGGACGTTCGCTTGATCATGGTCGACCCCAAGCGCGTCGAGCTCGCAGGCTATAACGGCCTGCCGCACCTTTACGTGCCCGTAGTGACCGAGCCCAAGCAGGCCGCGAGTGCCTTGCAGTGGGCGGTGTCCGAGATGGAGCGCCGCCTGAAGGTCTTCGAGCGCCTTAACGTGCGCAAGATCTCGACCTATAACGAAAAGCAGGCCGCCGGCGAGTTTGAGCATTACGATAACCCGCCGCAAAAGATGCCCTATCTGGTCATCATCATCGACGAGCTTTCGGACCTGATGATGGTAGCCGGCAAGGATGTCGAGGCCTCGATCGTCCGTATCGCCCAGCTGGGCCGTGCTGCCGGTATTCACCTTATCGTGGCTACGCAGCGCCCCAGCTCCAACGTGGTGACGGGCCTTATTAAGGCCAACATCACCAACCGTATCGCCTTTAACGTGGCTACGGGCATCGATTCCCGCGTCATTATCGACCAGATGGGCGCCGAAAAGCTTACTGGTTTGGGCGACATGCTGTTCTCAAAAGTCGACTGGGGCAAGCCCCGCCGTATCCAGGGCTGTTTTGTCTCGGACGACGAGATCAACGAGATCGTCGAGTTCGTTAAGTCGCAAAGCGAGCCCGACTACCACGAGGAGATCCTGTCTGCCGTGGCGCCCGCTTCCATGTCCATGGCTGGTGGCGGCGTTGTTCGCACGGGCGTTGCCGAGCCGCAAGATGACGACCCTCTTATCTGGGAGGCCGCCCATATTGTGGTGGAATCGCAGCTGGGCTCCACATCTGGGCTGCAACGCCGCCTCAAGGTTGGCTATGCGCGCGCCGGGCGTATTATGGACATGCTGGAAGAAAAGGGTGTCGTCGGCCCGCCCGATGGTTCCAAGCCGCGCGAGGTCCTGCTGGACGAGGAGGGGCTTGCCGCGCTGGAGTCTGTCGACGCCGAGATGGCACGTGAAGATCGTGAGTTTGGAGGATTCTGATGGCTGCACGCTTTGGTGACATGCTGCTCGAGCAGCGTCGCCGGATGGGCCTTTCCATCCAGCAGGTCGCCAACACCATCAAAATCAGGCCGCAGATCATCGAGTTTTTCGAGACCGGTAACTTTGCATCGATGCCCCCGCGCGGCTATGCGCAGGGCATGATTTCGAGCTATGCTCGCTTTTTGGGGCTTAACCCGCGCGAGGTCGTCAACGCTTATTTTGATGACCTCATGGCATATGAACGCGAGACCTCGCAGCAGGGCGGTCGTTTTCAGGATGCTGCCGGCTACGTTAACTCGCGTTCGTCGGTCGATAACGGACGCTTTCTGATGGTTCAGGGTGGTCGCTCGACGCGGTACGGCCAGCGCCCTCCGCAGGCGGGCTATATCACCGAGACGGGCTCCAGCGAGGAGATTCGTTCTCAGCGAGATCGCTTTCGCAGTACGCCCATGCCTGATGACCGTGCGCTTCCCGCCGCTCGCGGGTTGAGTCGCGATCCCCGCGCCGGTTACGGCGACGGTGGCTACTCCGGTCGTGGTTATCGCGGAGTTTCTGCCGGGCGTTCCCACGGTGGTTACGCCGACGCCGATACCACGCAGGTGACGCCGCGCCTCCGTTCGCAATCGCAGCCTTACGGGCAGCGCTCTTCGGCGCCTCGCTCTGGCCAGCGTGGCTATCAGAACCGTGGTGAGCTTGCGCCGCGTTCTGGCCAGCGCGGCTCGCAGAGCCAAGGCGGCTATCGTGGTCGTCCCGATAGCGGTCGCGGCCGTATGCCGCAGGGGAATGGGCGTGGCGGCTCCAGTCGCGCACGCAGCGGCGGGCGCGTCTCCCAGAACAACGGACTCGATCCGCGTATCGTTTACGCAGGCATCGGTGCCGTTGCGCTGCTGCTGATTTTGCTCATCGTGGTCCTCCTGCGTGGCTGCGGCTCTTCTGCACCCGAGTCGACGCCTGAGACGCCCGCGGCCACCAAGACGACGACCAAGAAGTCATCCAAGAAGACCGAATCTGTTGACGAGGATGAAGGCACCGACGAGGCGACGGATTCTGCCGATTCCGATGCCGCCAAGGCGACGGTAAAAAAGGAAGAGGACGAGGTCATCAAGGTCAAGGTTTCCGTTGCCAAGGGCAAGACCGCCTGGATTGAGGTCAAGGTCGACGGTAAATCGGTCTACGGCGCCCAGGCGACCGGTCCCTTTGAGCAGGAGTACACGCCCGAGTCCTCGATCGAGATCACCACGTCCAAGCCCTCCGATGTTACGGTTACCAAGAACGGTGAAAAGGTTCGCTACGACACCAAGACGTCGGGTGTGGCGCGCGTGACCATTACCGTTCCCAAGAAGGAGACCGAAGAGTCCGAGGATGGCGAGAGTACCGACGGCACTGATGCTGCCGACGGCACCGACGCCCAGTCTACCGACGGTACCGACGCCCAATCTGCCGACGGTACCGACACGGCATCCGATGGCCAGACTGCAAACGATTCAGATGACTATTCGTACGACAGCTACTAAGGCTCCCCGTACCGAAAGGAAGAACCATGGCTAAAGATTCCAGCTTCGACGTTGTGTCCGAGGTCAATATGCAGGAGGTCGATAACGCCTTCCAGCAGACCACCCGCGAGATCTCTCAGCGCTATGACCTCAAGGACTCCGGCGCCACCATCGAGCTTTCGAAGGGCGACATGCTCTTTACGATCAATGCCCCGGCCGATTTTGTCTCCAAGCAGATCATTGACGTGTTGAGCTCTAAGCTCATCAAGCGCGGCATCGACCTCAAGGCTGTCTCTTGGGACGCGCCGCAGGCGGCTTCGGGCGGTACCGTGCGCGTGTTTGGCCATATCGTCGAGGGCATTGACCAGGCGACCGCCAAGAAGATCAATAAGGACATCAAGGATCAAAAGCTCAAGGTCAAGGTGATCATCGAGGCCGATAAACTGCGCGTTACCTCGGCCTCTAAGGATGCTCTTCAGACGGTGATTCAGTTCCTGCGCGACCAGGACTACGGCCAGCCGCTGCAGTTTACCAATTATCGCTAATTTACTCGAAAGGACCGCTCTCCAACATGGATACTCCGTTGGGTTCTGTACTCTATATCACGCTTGGCTGCGCCAAGAACGAGGTCGATACCGACCGCATGCGTTCGCTGCTGACCGCTGCGGGCTACGAGGAGGCATTCGATCCGCAGGATGCCGATATCGCTATCGTCAACACGTGCTCGTTTCTCGCCTCGGCGACGTCCGAGAGCATCGAGACCACGCTCGAGCTCGCTAACGAGGTGCAGGACGGCGTTCGCGCCTGCCCCATCGTCATGTGCGGTTGCGTGCCGTCTCGTTATGGCGATGACCTGCCCGATGAGCTCCCCGAGGTCGCGGCCTTTGTGAAGGCCGATGAGGAAGACGGTATCGTCTCTGTCATCGATGACGTACTGGGCGTGGAGCGCGAGATCGCAGCCTATATCCCGCAGGTCAAGCGTACCGTCGAGGGCGCCGTTGCCTACGTCAAGATTTCCGATGGCTGTAATCGTTTTTGCAGCTTCTGCATGATCCCCTACATTCGCGGTCGCTATCATTCGCGTAGTGCCGAGAGCATTATCTCCGAGGTGCGCGACCTGGTTGCCGGCGGCGTACGCGAGATCGTGCTGATTGGCCAGGACACGGGCATTTGGGGCACCGACTTTGCCGACGAGGACGTCGCCGAGGGCTCGCCGCGCAATCTGGCGCAGTTGCTGCGTGCCGTCGCCGAGGCCGTGCGCCCGCACAACGTCTGGGTCCGCGTGCTCTATCTGCAGCCTGAGGGCATGACCGACGAGCTTATCGAGACGATTCGCGATACGCCCGAGGTGCTTCCCTATATCGATATCCCCGTGCAGCACTGCGACGCGCGCATCCTCAAGGCCATGCGTCGCTCCGGTTCGCGCCAGGAGCTCGAGGATCTGTTCCGCGACCTTCGCGAGCGCATCCCCGGCATCGTGATTCGCTCCACGGCCATGGTCGGCTTCCCGACCGAGTCCGACGAAGAGTTCCGCGACCTTATCGACTTTATGGACACCGTTGGCTTTGACTACACGAGCGTTTTCGCCTACTCGCGTGAGGAGGGCAGCCTGGCCGCCAAGATGGAAGGCCAGGTCGATGAGGAGGTTAAGCTCGAGCGCGCCCAGGAGGCCATGGATCTGGCCGAGTCGCTCGGTTTTGCCGCCACGGCAGCCCATGTGGGTGAGCGCGCCCAGGTGATCGTCGATGGCATCGAGGAGACCGAGGACGGCGCCGAGCTGATCGGTCACGCCTGGTTCCAGGCGCCCGATTCCGATGGCGCGGTGCATCTGGACGCCAGCGAGGCGTCCGTGGGCGATATTCTGACTGTCGAGTTTACCGATAGCTTCTGCTATGAGCTTATCGGTCATGTTGTGGAGTAGGAGAGCGTCGTGGCAAACGAGAGTAATAAGGAACTGACGAGTGTTTGGACGCCCGCCAACATCGTGACGTGCGTTCGCATCGTCTTTATCCCGGTGTTCATGATCGTCTCGGCCCTGTCTCACGCGAGCGTTGCCGGTACGGACTGGAGCACCTTCGACGGCCCGCTCGCCGCCGCTGCCTTCATTCTGTATGTGATCCTGTCGTGCACCGATAAGGTCGACGGCTATCTGGCGCGCTCGCGCAACGAGATCACTGATTTTGGCAAGTTCTTGGACCCCATCGCCGATAAGCTGCTCGTGTTTTCGGCCCTGCTGCTGTTCCTTGATTTTGGCGCGGTGACCGTGTGGTCCGTGTTCATCATCCTGTTCCGTGAGCTGCTGGTGAGCGCCCTTCGCATGGTCGCGAGTGCTGCCGGTGTAGTCGTTGCCGCCGATAAGCTCGGCAAGTACAAGACGGCGACCACGATGGTCTCCATCTGCGGCTATCTGTGCGTCTTTGCGATGGCCGGCCTTCAGCTGGGGCCGGTGTCGCTGCTGCTCGGTGTCTATTCGGTGTCGCGCTTCCTGTACGTCATCGCCGTGATTTTGACCATTGTCTCGGGCGCCCAGTACTTCTGGAACTGTCGCAAGATCGTCTTTTCGGTCTAGGTCCTGGTGGGTATGACGGAGTCTTATTTGCAGATCGCCGCAAACAACGAGGAGCTGGCGCGCGACATTGTCGAGCGCGCGAGTGCCCGTGGTGTGACGGTGTCGACGGCGGAGTCGCTGACGGCGGGCATGATCGCCTCGACGATTGCCGATATCCCGGGTGCCTCGGCGGTGCTTCGTGGCGGTGCGGTGACCTACTGCGATGAGATCAAACATCGCGTGCTCGGCGTCGAGCAGGAAACGCTCGATCGGTTTAGCGCCGTGTCGCACCAGACGGCGCGCGAGATGGCCGTGGGCTCGCTGGACCTCTATCAGAGCGATGTGGCCGTGAGCGCAACGGGCTACGCTGGGCCCGGTGGCGGCACTGAGCAAGACCCCGCCGGTACGTTCTATATTGGGTGGGCGTATCGTGCGGCCGATGGGGGAGCGCCGGTTGTCGAGTCTGCGCGCTGTCATTATGAGGGCGATCGGTCGTGCGTTCGTGTCCATGCGGTCGCGGAGGCTTTGGAGCGTATTGTCCGCGTGCTCAATTCTATGGATTAGACGTGGTTTAAGGGGCCTTAGGGCCCCTTAATTGTGGAGATAGGGACCTTTGACCGGAATTACGTTTGCGCTGGTACATGGCATAAATTTGTTCGCGCACTCGTATTTGTGATTGACGTGGTCAAGCGTTTGGTCGGTGATTGGTTGGCGTTTGGCTGGGTTTTGGAATGGTCGGGTGCATATGATGAATCTGAACGGTTGACCACGAACAGCCGTTCGTTTATTATCGTTTCAGGTTGTTAAGAGGAGGGCTATTCATGGCCAAGAATTCAGGTCCCGTACGTACCGTTCATGCACGCACGACGGGTAAAGAGCGCGACGAGATGATCGCCACCACCAAGGCCGAGATTGAGAAGAAGTTCGGCCAGGGCTCTATTATGAGGTATGGCGACGGCGGTCCCGAGCTCGAGGTCGAGGCTATTCCGACGGGCTCTCTGGCGCTCGATGCCGCCTTGGGTATCGGTGGCGTTCCGCGCGGCCGTATCGTCGAGATTTATGGCCCCGAGTCCTCCGGTAAGACGACGCTTTCGCTTGAGATTCTTGCAGAGGCACAGGCCATGGGCGGCGTTGTGGCATTTATCGATGCCGAGCACGCGCTTGATCCCACCTATGCCGCGCGCATCGGTGTCGATATCGATGAGGTCCTCATTTCCCAGCCCGATACGGGCGAGCAGGCGCTCGAGATCGTCGATATGCTTGTGCGCTCCGGTGCCATCGACGCCATCGTCGTCGACTCTGTTGCCGCCTTGACTCCGCGTGCCGAGATCGAGGGCGAGATCGGTGACACGACGGTGGGTCTGCAGGCTCGTTTGATGAGCCAGGCACTCCGCAAGCTCGCCGGCTCGCTTTCCAAGTCCAACACGACCTGCATCTTCATTAACCAGCTGCGCGAGAAGATCGGCGTCATGTTCGGCAACCCCGAGACCACCACGGGCGGCCGCGCGCTCAAGTTCTTCTCTTCCGTGCGAATCGATATTCGCAAAATCGATACCATCAAGCTCAAGGACGAGGTTATCGGCAATCGCGTTCGTGCCAAGGTCGTTAAGAACAAGGTGGCCGCTCCGTTCCGCTCGGCCGAGTTTGACATCATGTATGGCACCGGCATCTCCAAAGAGGGCTCGATTCTGGATATGGCCGTCGAGTGCGGCATCTGTAAAAAGATGGGGTCCTGGTTTGCCTATGGCGAGGATAAGCTCGGCAACGGTCGCGAGGCCGCCAAGACGTTCCTGCGCGAGCATCCCGATTGCGCCGACGAGATCGAGCACAAGGTTCGCCTTGCCTGCGGTCTTGAGTATGACGACGATGCCCCCTCCGAGGTTGAGTTGACCGACCAGGCTGCCCCCGAGGAGTTTGATGAGCTGTACGCCATCGATGGTTCCGCGATGCTCGACGATGACGACGAGTAGCGGATGCCGACATGTCGTATACGGTGACCGAGGCCACGGTCGTCTTTCCCGATAAGAAGGCGGCCTCCTCGTTCTCGAGCGGTTATGCGTCTAAAAAGCCCTGCGCGCGTATCGATTGCGATCTCGAGGGCGGTTTTGAACGTTCCATTTGGATTCCCGTGCGCGTGGCGCGCCTGTACGTTAAGAACCGCCCCGATCTTCCCTGTGATTGGGATGACTTTCGCGAGGCGGTGCAGCTTATCGAACGTAAATGTGCGCTCACCATGGTGACCGAGATGCTTTCGCGCCGCGATCATGCCACGGGCGAGGTGCGCGATAAGTTGGCGCGCTATGGCTTTCGACAGCCTGCGATCGATTTTGCCGTTGCTCGAGCGACCGAGTATCGTTTTTTGGATGAGAACCGCTTTTGTTCGTACTTTATTGAAGAGCGTAAGCGTCGCGGCTGGGGACAGCGTAAGATCGAGGTTGAACTCAAACGCCGTCATGTCGTGCTTGACGATATCCCCGGGTATCCCGAGGCTTATTTTGCCGTTGATGATGACTTGGCCCGCGCTTCGGCCTTGCTCGCTAAACGTCGCGTTCCCGAAGTACGTGCATTCGAAAAGCTCGTCAGATTTTTGATGGGTAAAGGCTTCTCGTATCGCATCGCCGCCGATGCCGTTAAGGCGCGCCTCGATGCCTCAAGCGAGGAATGCGCCGTGTAAACGTTCACCCGTTACGCCCCTGCCGTTCACCGCTCGATTGGCGCCGTGCCGGGTGCGTTAATTTGACAGTTGTTGCGGTTCAACGTAGGATAAATACTGTCATTTGCTTTGTGATATGTGCTCATCTGTGATGAGTTTGTTTATATGTTTATCTGTATCCGACCCGCATAAGCTGCGCCCATATTACTCAAATGTCGCGAGCCGTTCGTAAGGACGGTTCGCTTTGCTGTGTAACGAATCCATAAAAAGGAGTGAGCATGCCTATCATTGCAGCGCTCGTTGGCCTCGTTTTGGGTGCCATCGCCGCTATTGCCTACATGCGCACCGCCAAGCAGGGTAGTCTTCACGAGGCCGACGAAAAGATTCAGTCGGCACACGCGCAGGCAGAGTCCTTGATCGGTGATGCAAAGCGTCAGGCCGAGACCCTCAAAAAAGAGGCTCTGCTCGAGGCTAAGGAAGAGATCATCAAGAACAAGCAGGCCGCCGAGGCCGAGGACAAGCAGCGTAAGAGCGAGATTCGCACGCTCGAAAATCGCGTAATGCAGCGTGAGGAATCGCTTGATCGCCGCAACGATGCGCTCGATAAGCGCGAGCATCAGCTGTCTAGCCAGGCCGGCCAGGTCGAGAAGCGCTCTCGTGAGCTTGAGGAGCTCTGCGCCAAGCAGACTTCCGAGCTTGAGCGTATTGCCGACCTTACGCGTGAGGATGCTCACAAGGAGTTGCTCGACAAGGTCCGCGGCGAGGTTACCCACGAGGCGGCCACCATCATCCGTGAGTCCGAGCAGCAGGTCCGCGCCGAGTGCCACAAGACCGCCCAGGAGATTCTCTCCCTGGCGATTCAGCGTTGCGCCGCCGACCATACCGCCGAGGTCACCGTTACTTCCGTTCATATTCCCTCCGATGACCTCAAGGGTCGCATCATCGGTCGCGAGGGTCGCAACATCCGCACCTTTGAGCAGGTGTCCGGCGTCAACCTCGTGATTGACGACACCCCCGAGACCGTCGTGCTTTCGAGCTTCGATCCAGTCCGTCGTGAGACTGCCCGCGTGGCGCTCGAGAACCTCATTGCAGACGGCCGCATTCACCCCGCACGCATCGAGGAGATGTATCACAAGGCCGCCGACCTGGTTCAGCAGCGTGTGCGCGAGGCTGGCGAGCAGGCCGCCTTCGATACCGGTATCCACGACCTGCATCCCGAGATCGTCAAGACCCTGGGTGCTCTTCGCTACCGCACCTCGTTTGGCCAGAACGTTCTGCAGCACTCGCTTGAGGTTTCTGACCTGTGCGGCGTTATGGCCTCCGAGCTTGGTCTGGACGTTGTGACCGCCAAGCGTGCCGGTCTTCTGCACGACCTGGGCAAGGCCATCGACCACGACGTTGAGGGTCCGCATGCCGTCATTGGCGCCGAGCTTGCCCGCCGTTATGGCGAGAAGCCCGTTATCGTCCACGCGATCGAGGCCCATCATGCCGACGTCGATCCCAACACGGTGCTCGACGTTCTGGTCCAGGCTGCCGATGCCGTTTCCGCTTCTCGTCCCGGCGCCCGCCGCGAGTCGGCCGAGAACTACATCAAGCGTCTTGAGAAGCTCGAGGAGATTGCCAACTCTCACGAAGGCGTCGAGCGTACCTATGCTATGCAGGCCGGTCGCGAGGTCCATGTCATGGTTCAGCCGGACAAGATCTCCGATGCCCAGTCCACAGTGCTTGCGCACGATATCGCCCATCAGATCGAGGAAGAGATGGAGTATCCCGGTCAGGTGCGCGTTGTCGTGATTCGCGAGAGCCGTGCCGTCGATATCGCTAAATAACATGAACGACGCGAACGAGCTCATCTCATTTATCGCGTCGATGTCGGGGGAGGGCAACCTTCGCGTCGAGGAAAACCTTGGCGAGGGGTATGTTCGCCTCCGCGTTTCGGAGGCCGAGCGCCGTCAGGCCAAGCATGACATTCAGCATGTAGAGGACATTGTCATCGAGATGCTGCGTAATGCTCGCGATGCCGGAGCCGATAAGGTCTATCTTGCCACGACCAAGGAGGAGGGTGTTCGCACCCTCCTCTTCCTGGATAACGGTTCTGGTGTGCCGCAGGATATGCAGGAGCGTATCTTCGATGCTCGTGTCACTTCCAAGCTCGAGAGCATGAAAATGGACCGTTGGGGTGTTCACGGTCGTGGTATGGCGCTGTTCTCTATCAAGCAGAACACGGATGAGGCGCGCGTTGTTACATCGGGCGTCGATTTGGGCTCTTCGTTTAAGGTGCGCGTTGCCACCGAACGCTTGGGTGAGCGCGCCGACCAGTCGAGCTGGCCTCAGGCGGTTAAAGACGAAGACGGCCGCTATGTATGTGCTCGCGGCCCCCACAACATCATTCGCGCGGCCTGTGAGTTTGCCCTTGAGGAGCTGCGTTGCTGCGATGTGTATCTGGGCTCTCCGTCCGAGATCGCTGCGACCCTGTACGCTCAGGCTTCGAGTTGTCTCGATACGTCGCGCCTGCTCTTTATCGATGACGAGTGCGAGCTTCCGGTTATCGATCGTTTGGGCCTTGCCTCGGATGCCGAGGACTTTATCCGGATCTGCTCCGGGCTGGGTCTCGAGATGTCCGAGCGCACTGCCCACCGTATTCTGTCGGGACAGATTAAGCCCGTTCGCGGCGTGACCGCGCGCCTGCTGCGCGAGCGTGATTCCACCTCGCATGCGCCGGCTCCCGTCGATCTTGCCAAGGACCGTCGAGGTCTTCGCATCGCCAAGGATGATATGGCGCAGTTTTCGCGTGCGGTCGAGCGTGACTTTAACGACCTCGCTGCCCGGTATTACCTCAATCTGTGCGGCGACCCTAAGATTCGCGTTTCGCGTGATCGCATCACGGTGACGTTCGATCTTGCCAAAGAGGAATAAAATCTTTACCGAGTCCGCTCGGTACGATACAGTTATTGCAGTTAAAACGTACTTTTAAACGCAGGAGTTTCTTCATGGATTGCCTGAAGGTATCAAGCAAATCATCGCCCGCGTCCGTTGCCGGCGCCATTGCCGGCATGGTCAAAGATGGCGTCCCCGTCAACATTCAGTGCGTCGGCGCCGGTGCCGTCAACCAGGCCATCAAGGCCGTTGCCATTGCGCGCGGCTTTCTGATTCCGACCGGCTTTGATGTCTCCTGCGCGCCAGTGTTTTCCGACATTCTCATTAACGGAGAGTCGCGCACGGCAATTCGTCTTTCTATCTACGTTCACCAGATTAATCGGGCTGCTATGGATAACGTCGTTATGGATGACGTTAAGCCTGTTGCGTAAGCGAGCCATCTGCACGCTTGTAGCACCTATGCGCCCCGTCGATACCATCGTTAGGATGTAAGCTCATGGACCAGCGTTCCGTACGCGATATTCTTGCCGGTAAAACCTACTTTATCCGCACATTCGGCTGCCAGATGAACCAGCACGACTCCGAGCGCGTGAGTGGCTTGCTCGATTCGTATGGCTGTCTTATGGCGCTCGATCCCGAGCATGCCGATATTGTCGTGTTCATGACGTGCTGTGTGCGCGAGGCTGCCGATACGCGCCTGTATGGTCAGTGCAATTCCTGCAAGAGCCTTCCTCCTTCGCCTTCGGGTAAGCGTGTTGTCGCCGTGGGCGGCTGCATCGCCCAGCGCGATGGTGAGGGCTTGCTCACCAACGTCGATAACGTCAACGTCATTTTCGGCACCCATTCTATTGCGCACGTGGCTGAGCTTATCGCCGAGGCGTTTTTGGATGGTAAGCGCCATATCCGTACGAATGAGCATGAGGATACCGACGCCATGAGTATGCCGTGGCATCGCGAGACGCAGTATCACGCCTGGGTGCCCATCATGACGGGCTGCAACAACTTCTGTACGTACTGCATCGTGCCGTACGTCCGTGGTCGTGAGAAGAGCCGTCCCTTCGAGGAGATTGTCGACGAGGTTACCGGGCTTGTGCGTCAGGGCGTGCGCGAGATTACGCTGCTGGGCCAAAACGTTAACTCCTACGGTCGCGATCTCTTTGGCAAGCCGCGTTTTGCCGATCTGCTGCGCGCTGTGGGCGATACGGGTGTCGAGCGTATCTTCTTTACCTCTTCGCATCCCAAAGATCTGCTGCCCGAGACCATCGATGCTATGGCCGAGACGCCTGCCGTCATGCCGCAGCTTCACTTGGCCGTTCAGTCGGGTTCCACGCGCATCCTTAAAGAGATGAATCGTCGGTACACGCGCGAGGATTATCTGGGCCTGGTCGATCGTATTCGTAACCGTATGCCCGATATTGCGCTTTCGACCGACATCATCGTGGGCTTCCCTGGTGAGACCGAGGAAGACTTTGAGCAGACGCTCTCGCTTGCCGAGACGGTGCGCTATGCCCAAGCCTACACGTTTATTTACTCCAAGCGCGCCGGTACCCCGGCCGCCGAGATTTATGATCCCACCCCGCATGAGGTTATCCTTGAGCGCTTTAACCGTCTGGTCAAGGTTATCGAGACGACGGCACACGAGTTTAACCAGGGCGAGCTTCACACTGTGGTGCCTGCGCTCATTGAGGGCACGAGCAAGAAGAACGACGCTGTCCTTCTGGGCAAGAGCCCTAAGAACCAGACGGTGCATGCGCCGATTCCTGCTGGCTATAGCATCGATCAGCTTATCGGCAAGATCGTCGATGTTGATATTGATGTCGCCAAGACGTGGTATCTGTCTGGCTCCGTCGTGGGCGAGCCTCGCTAATGATTTCTCCTGGTGCAAGCCTTTCTGCTGTAGCGATTGTCGGTCCGACAGCGGTCGGAAAAAGCGATGTTGCCGACCGCCTGGCCGCTCGTCTATCGTCCGAAGTGTTGTCGTGCGACGCGATGCAAATCTATCGCGGCATGGACATCGGTACGGCCAAAATGATGCCCGAGGAGTGCTCGGCACCTCTGCGCCTTATCGATATCGTGGATCCCGGCGTCGCGTATTCTGCTGCGCTCTACCAGTCGGACGCCCGAGCACATGTCGAGCGTTTGCTTGGCGAGCAGCGTCTTCCGGTCTTTTGCGGCGGTACGGGCTTGTATCTCAAGGCCGCTCTCGATGAAATGGATTTTCCTTCGGGAGAACTCGAGGACGAACGACGCGTGGGCTATCAGGAGCTTGCCGAGCGCATTGGCGAGGAAGCATTGCATGCCCTGCTTGCCGAGCGCGACCCTGAATCAGCTGCCGTGATTCATCCCCATAACGTGCGTCGTGTGATTCGTGCGCTCGAGATGCACGATGACGGCGTGTCATATGCCCAGCAGAAGTCGAAATTCAGTGTTCCGCGCGAGCGCTATCATGCCTTGTGGTTTGGTCTGACGCGTAGCCGTGAAGTGCTGTATGAGCGCATTAACCTACGTGTCGACCTTATGTTTGAGCAGGGACTGGTTGATGAGGTCCGTGGCCTTATGGACCAGGGCCTGGGCGATGCGCTCACGTCGATGCAGGCAATTGGTTACAAAGAGATTATTGATGCCTTGCGTGGCGCTATTACCATGGATGAGGCCCGTGAGCTTATCAAGATGCGCTCACGTCGCTATGCCAAGCGCCAGCTATCCTGGTTTAAGCGTGACGATCGCATCGTGTGGTTCGATATGGATGAGTTTACGATCGATGAGGTCGTTGATGATATTTACCATCGCATCGAGGCTGCCTAATGGCTCGTTTCCCTTTGGTCCCCACGGCGCCTGAACCCGAGCGCGCCATCTTGGTTGGTGTTGAGTGGCACGATAACGCCTGGCCGCTCGACCGTTCGCTCGACGAGCTCGAGCGTCTAGCCCACACTGCTGGGGCCCAATGCGTTGCACGCTTGTCTCAGCGCCTGGTCAAGCCCTATCCCAAATCGTTTATCGGCTCCGGAAAGGTCGAGGAGCTGTGCGGTTTGGTGCATCGCATGGATGCGGATGTTGTTATCTTCGACGACGACCTGACTCCTTCACAGCAGTCCTATCTTGAGAAAGCCGTGGGCGAACCGGTCAAGATTATTGACCGTACGGCGTTGATTTTGGATATCTTTGGTCTGCATGCCCAGACGCGTGAGGGCCGCTTGCAGGTGCAGCTGGCACAGTTGCAGTACCTGTTGCCTCGTTTGCGAGGTATGTGGAGCCACCTTGCCAAGGAACAGACGCGTGGCGGTATTGGCTCGCGCTTTGGCCAGGGCGAAAGCCAACTCGAGGTCGACCGTCGTCTGATTCGCAATAAGATCGCTGCGCTTCGACGCGAACTGAAACAGGTTGAACAGCGCCGCGATGTGCAATCGAAAAGCCGTATTGAATCGCCAGCGTTTCGCGTTGCGTTGGCTGGCTACACCAATGCCGGCAAGTCGACGCTGCTTAATCGTTTGACGGGATCCACGGTACTTTCGCAGGATAAGCTGTTTGCCACGCTCGATCCTACAACGCGCTCGTACCGTTTGCCCGGTGGTCGTGGCATGACGATCACCGATACCGTCGGCTTTATTCAAAAGCTGCCACATGGCCTGGTCGACGCGTTTAAATCTACGCTTTCCGAGGTGCTCGGCGCCGATTTGATTCTTAAAGTTGTAGATGCTTCCGATGAGGATTATGAGCGTCAGCTCGAGGCGGTTGATCGTGTCCTTGATGAGATTGGTGCCGGTGAGCGCCTGACACTTACCGTGTTCAATAAAATTGATCTGCTCGATAGCGTCGATCGCTTGAGCTTTCGCCGGCGCTATCCCGAGGCGGTGCTGTTCTCGGCTCAGACGGGTGAGGGTCTTGATGACTTAGTCGACCGCATCGCTCGTGAAGCGGCCGCCACGGACGTGTTGCTCTCGGCCGATATCCCGTATCGAGAGGGCGCGTTAATCACGCTCGTGCACGAACAGGGAACCCTTCTGCACGAGGAATACCTCGAGGACGGCGTTCGTATTGTGGCAAAGCTTCCGGACCGTATCGCACCACGTCTTGAGCGTTACCGAACGGAATAAATCAGCTCCAGTACACCCAAGATAACCGGTTGATGAAGCAGGTAGAACGGCAATGCATGGCGTCCGAGGCTTGCGAGCACGGGGATGGGATTCTCATAGGCCCATACTGGTGCCTCGCAGTTTGATTCCTGTGCCGTTCGAGCGGCAAAGAAGCCTGCGAGGTACATAAAATAGAATGGGATGAGCGGATAGTAATCACCGGAGACAAAGTCTGGACCTGGGAACCCCAGCCAAGCTAGATAGGGGATAGGGTAGACCGCTTTAGGAATGCTCCAGGTACAGGCAAAGAGTATGAGGCAAAACGTTATACCCCATACTGCCGGCACTCTATCGAGAACCGGGCGCGCGAGCGCGACAATGGCAGTGCACGCCGCCATGCAGAAAATGATGCCGAAGTTCACCGAGTCATCAACCGAGACGAACGTCGTTGCAATCCATACGACCAAAGCGGCAGCGGCATATTTGGCGGCACGCTTGATGTTGTTGCGCGAGAGGGTGCACATCCAGCCGGCAATAAATAAAAATACCCAACTGATGCTGGCACGCCAGATGTCCTGGAAGATGGTCTGGGTAAACCAGGGCATCTCCCAACCATATAGGTAGGCAAGGTCGTAGCAGGCATGAAATCCCGCCATCGATAGCATGGTAAACCCGCGAATGGTATCAAAGACGGTGATGCGTTTTTGCATTACGAAAACCGGCGCATCAAACCGACGACCTTGCCCAGAATCGTGGGATTTGTCGCGTAGATGGGCTCCATGGTGTCGTTTTCAGGCTGCAGGCGAACGCGCCCCTGCTCCTTGTAGAACGTTTTGACTGTTGCGGAGCCTTCGATCATGGCAACGATAATCTCGCCATTCATGGCGCTCTTCTGCTCGCGAACGATGATGTAGTCGCCGTTATAGATGCCGACGTTAATCATCGAATTGCCGTGGACCTCGAGGATAAAGGACCCCTGGTCCGTTGCGATTTCGGTCGGGATGGTAAAGGTGTCCTCGATATTCTGCTCGGCAAGGATGGGAATCCCTGCGGCGACGCGGCCTACGAGAGGCAGCGATACGGTGCCGCGGGGTGCCGTAGGCTCATCGGACTTTGAGATGGAGACGGAAGACCCGTCTTCGTCAAAGAGCTCGAGGGCGCGAGGCTTGGTGGCGTCACGCTTGAGCAGGCCGCGTGCTTCGAGTGCGGAGAGATGTGCATGTACGGTACTAGGGGAGGAAAGGCCCACAGCCGAAGCCATCTCGCGCACACTGGGCGGATAGCCCTTCTCCTGCTGATATTCCTTGATGAAGTCGTAAATTTGCTGCTGACGCTTGGTAATTTTGCGAGCCATCAGGGATTCCTCTCTACTCATACCAAACAAATGTTCTATTTTTGCTTGACAGGAACAACTGTTCGAAGATAATAATAACCGAACACTCGTTCCCGCGCTAGACTTTTTTGTCCCCGCGGCTTGATAAAACAGTTCTCGTCAAAACAAACGAGAGGAGAACAGAATGAACGCAGCGGATATGGTCCAGGGAAACCTCGCCCTTAAGCTCGAGACGCCCGCCTCGCCTGCCTTTACGGTCGTGAAGGGCGGACGCTCTCATTTTCAGGCCGTGGCCACTAAGCCCGTTCGCACCCAGCGTGCGGCCGCCGCTTTGGCTCCTGTTGCCCTGAAGGCCTCGACGATTGTTGCTGTTGCTGTAGCGTTCACCCTGTTCTTTGTGCTCGCCACGTCAGTTTTTTCTGCTCGCCACGCAGCATATGCCGATTCCGTAGCCAACGTTACCTACGAGACGGTTCGCGTGCAGCCCGGCGATTCCCTGTGGTCGCTTGCCCAGGAGCATCCCATCGATGGCCTTTCCACACAGGAGACTTCCGACATGATTCGTAGCGTCAATCACCTCGATCGCGGCTCTCTTGATGCTGGTGCAGTTCTGAAAGTTCCGACTCGTTCGTAAGATTTCGGCTCGGTCGCATGGTACCCTTGTTATCGTTTAGGAGGAGGTACCATGCGCTGTCCCAAATGCGGCAAGGCACATACCCGCGTTGTCGATTCCCGTATGCAGGAGTCGAACAACACTATCAAGCGTCGTCGCGAATGCTGTTCGTGCAATTATCGTTTTACAACGTTCGAGCGCTGCGAAGATCCCATCGAGGTTATCAAATCCGACGGGTCAAAGCAGCGGTTCGATCGCAACAAGCTGCTGGTTGGTCTGATGCGCGCCACGATTAAGCGCGATATCGATACGAAAAAGCTCAACGAGATCATCGATGATATCGAGGTGGAACTGCGTTCCCGTACGCTGACGGCTGTTACGTCCCACGAACTGGGCGATATGGTGCTTAAGCGCCTGGCCAAGATCGACAAGGTGGCCTACATTCGTTTTGCCTCGGTCTATCGCGATTTCAAAGACGTCGACGAGTTTTTGCAAGAGCTCGACAAGCTAAGGTGATTTCATGTCCAACATTACCGTTAACATTAAGCGTCTCGATCCCACGGTCGAGCTTCCCAAATACGCACATCCCACGGATGCCGGCCTTGACCTCCGTGCCAACGAAGACTGCACCCTCAAGCCCTTTGAGCGCCGCTTGGTCTCCACTGGCTTGGCCATTGCGCTGCCCGATGGCTACGCCGGCTTTGTCCAGCCCCGTAGCGGCCTAGCTATTAAGCAGGGCCTGTCTATAGTCAACACGCCCGGTCTCATCGACGCCCACTATCGAGGCGAGCTTAAGGTCATCCTCATCAACCTGGATCCCACCAACAATATCCAGATCAGCAAAGGCGACCGCATCGCCCAACTCGTCATCCAAGAAGTCCCTACAGTCAATCTCGTAGAGGTAGACGAACTAGATAAAACCGACAGAGGCAACGGAGGCTTCGGCTCCAGCGGCGTCGCCTAGTTGCTTCTGTTCGCTCACCCGTGGGAGGGCCCTATATATCAGCCCGTGCTCAAACATTCTCGTGGGGCACTCGTATCCCTCCCGCCTGCCTCTCACACATATCATTCCATGCTCAAACATTCTCGCTTCGCTTCGCTCGCTGCGAAACTGCGCGTGGAACGATATGTGAGAGAGGCAGGCGGGCGGCTACTCGCTTGAAAAAATATTTACATTCTAGTTAGCCGACGCGACAAAGGACTAGTCTCTTTGTCGCGTCGGCTAACTGTATTTATCTTTTCCGGTCTCGCCTTTGTTGGTTCTACTGGAGGGGAATCTAGTGTAGGTGCTAGTACGTAAACGCAGCTTGCCTGTGGGGGGCATATATATCGTCCCGCGCGCAGTTTCGCAGCGAAGCTAGAATGTTTGAGCACGGGATGATATATATGCCCCCCACAGGCAAGCGGACAGTCCGAAGCTAGCGGATATGCGCGGGCTTCCCGCCCCAGTAGAAGCGGCAGAAGGCTCGTTTACGTTTTTGGGGCTTGCCTGCAAGTTCCATGGTTGCGATGGCGATATCCTCGGCTGCGTGTGGGCGGCGAAGGACTTCGCCATTGATGAGCAGTGCCTTGAGCGACTCGGGATGATCGTGGAGATGACGCAGCGTCACGATGAGCTCGCGTGCGGTGGTGACATGCATGCTGGCGCCCATGCCGGTGAGCATGGTGGTGTTGGCCTTTTCCTGGCCATATGACTTGCCCAGCAGAATCATAGGCAGGTGTGCGCACAGGCATTCGGTAACAGTGAGTCCGCCAGATTTGAGGATTGCCAGGTCACAGCCGTGCATAAGCGCTGCCATGTCATCGACGTAGTCAAGAACCGTGACGTTCTCGAGTTTCATGGCATCGAAAAGCGTTTTGAGACGGGTGGCATATTCGGCATCCTTGCCCGGCAAAAAGACAAAGTGCATGTCCTCGAAGCTGCGCAGGAAGGGGAGGGTGCGGTCCATCTCCGCGCGAAAGCGAACGTACGGTTGAGGCAAACTGGCGCCGGCCATCACCAGCACAACGAGCTTGTCTGTGGGGAGATTGAACTTCTCGAGTTCTTCCTCGCGGTTGTAGTCCGTATCAAACCCGGCGCGAATGGGGATGCCCGTAATGCGGATCTTTGCCTCGGGAACCTTACGGGGTCGGAGTGTTTCGGCCATAAACTCGTTTGCCACGCAGAACAGGTCGGTGTCCTTATGGGGCCACCAACCCTCGACCTCGTAATCGGTCGGTACGCAAATGACAGGATAGTCGATGCCCGTAATGACGCGCGCGCCGACGGCGACGTTGGCTGCCGTGATATGTGTGGCTACCACGGCAATGGGCCTGCGAGTTCGAACGTATTCGTTAAATGCGGGGAACATGATGTGCGACCATGCCGTGCCACCGCCCCAAAGCAGGTGTCCGGTAAGGGTATAACGCCAGGTCAAGTCATAAATTGGGCGCGTGGCGCCGGTAAACGAGGCGGCCGTTTTGTTGCCGTCGAATTTTATGCGTCCAAAATCAAGGATATCGAGCACTTCAATCTCAACATCCTCGGGGATGCCATTGGTGCCGCGGATGTGGTCGAATGCCTGCGCAATCGCATTTGCGGCGGCCTTGTGGCCCGAGCCGACCGAGGCGTGCACGATAGTCACGAGAGGTTTTTGCTGAGCCAAGAGCGTGGTTTGTCCCGATTGGGGAGTGCTGTGCGTGAGCAGGGGAGCGTCATCGCTCGTCTGCGTCTGATCCATCGATATCTCCCCTTCATCTTTGTTTCACAGAGAATCATTGTAGTGCATGAGTGTCACGTTCGCATAAATTTGGGTATGAGCGCAAAGAACGCCAATCTTTCGACAGGAGGTCTCTTCATGACTACTCATCAGCCGATCGATGTTGCTATTATCGGCGGCGGCCCCGCGGGCTATGCCGCAGCCATTTATGCGGCGCGTGCCAATCTCACGACGACTGTGATCGAACAGGGCATGTCGGGAGGACAGATCGCCACAACCAATGAGGTCGAGAACTATCCGGGCATTCCGCTCTTGAGCGGTGCCGAGCTTGGCGAGCGTTTTCAGCAACATGCAGAGGGCCTGGGAGCGCAGGTTACATGGAGCATGGTGACGGGTATCGATTACGATGCGGATGCGGCGCTGTTTACGGTGCATCATGATACGGGCGATACGTTGGCCTCGAGTGTTATCGCTTGCATGGGTGCCACGCCGCGATTTGCGGGTTTTGTTGGCGAGGATACGTATCGCGGTCGCGGCGTTTCGTATTGCGCGACGTGCGACGGCATGTTCTTTCGCGGCAAGCAGGTTTTTGTCATCGGCGGCGGCAATGCTGCCTGCGAGGAAGCCCTGTTCTTGTCGGAAATCGCCAGCAACGTGACCATCGTCTTGCGCCGCGATCAGTTCCGTGCCCCCGATGGCGTGGTTCAAAAGGTGCTCGCAAAAGATACTATTTCAGTTAGGTACCAAACTAGTATTGTGGAACTATCAGGCGAGACCATGCCCACGACTATCACGTTTAAGGACAACGCTACCGATGGCACCTATTCCGAGTCCTTCGATCCTGGTTCGTTTGGCATATTTGTCTTTGCTGGCACGCAGCCCCATACCGAGCTTGTAGAGCATCTGGTGGATCTGGCGCCCGACGGCGGTATTGTGACCGACGAATCGATGGCCACCCGCACGCCTGGCTTATTTGCTGCCGGCGATATCCGTTCCAAGCGTTTACGCCAAGTTGTGACCGCCGTTTCGGACGGAGCCATAGCGGCTACCAGCGCATACGCTTTCCTACACGGATAAGTACGATAATATATCTTATGTAAGGTTGCTATCTTTAAACAAAGTGGTTGGACTGTGCGTCAATGTGCTGTCCAACCACTTTTACTTAGCGGCAATGTGGTATGCAAAA
>CABSNH010000006.1 GCA_902478985.1 uncultured Collinsella sp. | reverse complement strand
TCGTCGGCAGCGTCAGATGTGTATAAGAGACAGCTTTAACGCAATCGGAAACGTGTTCTCAAACCTTACGGCTTCGCAAGACACCCTCGACGAGCTTAAGAAGCAAAACGAGGTCCTGACGTCAAAGGTTGCCGAGCTCTCGGAGGCTCAAAAGACCGCCGAGCGACTCGAGAGCCTGGTCGGTCTTCAGTCGACCTACAACCTCAAGTCCACCGCGGCTCGCATTGTCGGCGCGTCGGGCGATGCCTGGACCTCGACCGTTACCATCGACAAAGGCTCTGCCGACGGTCTTACCATCAACATGCCCGTGACGAGTTCTGCCGGTGTCATCGGTCAGATTATCGAGGTTTCGGCCAAGACCTCCACCGTCCGCCTGATTAGTGATGAGAACTCGGGCGTGTCCGCCATGGTGCAGGATACGCGCGCTCAGGGTATGCTGCAGGGGCAGCCCGACGGTACCCTGCGCCTGGAGCACGTGAGTGTCGATTCCGACGTGAAGGTGGGCGACATCATCGTGACCTCGGGCATCGGCGGCGTATTCCCCAAGGGCCTGCCGCTCGGTACGGTCTCGTCGGTGGAGAAGTCTGCCAACGATGTGTACTACACCATCGTCGTGCGCGCCCAGACAACGGCCGAAAACAACGAGGAAGTGCTGGTCATTACGTCGCTGACCGATGAGCAGTCGGCTTCGGACGAGGATGTGAGCAGCGCCAACAGTACGCCGCAGGGCACCTCGCGCGATGCGGCCACCAAGTCCAAAGACGAAAGCTCGGATGAAAGCTCCGATGCGTTCGACACGACTGACTCGGGCTCGAGCGAATAGGGAGGCATGTCCATGGATCTACACGAACAGGGGACTGGCTCCCGCACTTTTGCGATTGCCGCCATTGTCTGCGTCCTGCTGCAGGCGGGCTTGGCGCCGCAGATCTCCATCGCGGGCGGTCGCGTCAACTTTATGATTATCCTGGTGTGCCTGAGTGTGTTTTCGGGCGATCCCACGCGGGCCGTCATCTGCGGTTTTTGCAGCGGCCTGTTCTACGACCTGTCGGCGGCCGTGCCGGTGGGCGTGATGTCGCTGTTGCTGACAGTGGGCAGCTTTGCCCTGACACACAGTGCCGCCGGTCAGACGGGCGGCACCCCGAGCGCTCGCGGCATCACGGTGGGCGCCTTTGCGCTTGCCATTAACGTGATCTACAGCATTATCTTGCTATTTATGGGACTGGAATCGAGTTTTGTCGTGGCGATCTTTGGACACGCCCTGCCGTCCTCGATTCTGACCGGTCTGGTCGCCGTTCCGTTTTTGATGTCCGGCGTCGCGCCACAGTCTGGCTATGGGTTCTCCGCGCGCGGTGGGCGTCAGACGGGTATGCGCTTTAAGCCCAAGACCCGTAAGCTCAAATAGGGGAGGTCTGTAGATGTCTTCCCAGTTGACGGTTGTTGTCGCTGGCATCGTGCTGGTCGTGGCCATTGTGGTCGCGCTGGTCATCATGCGCCGCGGCGACTCCCGCTTTACCTACGACACGCAGCACGGAACGGCCCCGCGCGCCACCGAGGGCGAGGGCAATACGGCCGCTACGGCCTTCAAGGGCCGCTTTTCCATCCTCACCGCGGGCGTGGGTGCGATGTTTGCCGCGCTTGCCGTTAAGCTGTGGGGCATGCAGATGGTCTCGTCGGACTACTACGACAAGCAGGCCAAGAGCAATCAGACCCGTACCGTTACCACGCCTGCCGTTCGTGGCCGCATCTTGGACCGCAACGGCGTCGCGCTGGTGCAAAACCGCCCCTCGCTCGCCGTCGTCGCCTATCGCGACCTTGCCGACGACAAGGTACTGGTGCGTCATCTTGCCAACGTGCTCGGCATGCCGTATATCGCGGTGCTGCGCAACATCCAGGACAATTCCGAAGGCGCGCAGAGCCTGCATACGATCGCGACTGACGTGCGCCGCTCTACTGTCGCCTACATTCAGGAGCACGCCGGTGAGTTTCCCGGCGTGAAGATCGCCGAGCGCACCGAGCGCCAATACCCGTATGGCGAGACCGCCTGCCATATCTTGGGCTATACCGGCACCATTACCTCCGAGCAGCTCGAGGCGCAGAACAAGAAGTCGTCGGACGGCAGCGATAGCGCGGCTGGCCAGATCTCGTATCAATCGGGCGATATTGTGGGCCAGGCGGGCGTAGAGATTTACTACGAAAATCTGCTGCAGGGCATTCGTGGTGAGCAGACCGTGAAAGTTGACGCCTCGGGTAACGTGACCGGTCAAGCCGGCGCCGTTCCCGCCAAGGCCGGTTCTGACATTAAGCTTACGCTGGATCTTAAGATTCAACAGGCCTGCGAGACGGCTCTGGCGAATGCCATTGAGCTTGCCAAGACCACGGGTCATAGCGATGCCGGCAACGGCGCCGTGGTGTGCCTCGATCCCAACAATGGTGAGATTCTGGGTATGGCGAGCGAGCCCAAGTTTGATCCGTCGGTGTTCATCGGCGGCGTTTCCAACGACGTGTGGACCGAGCTCAACGACGACAAGGGTTCGCATCCGCTGCTCAACCGCGCCATTAGCGGCCAGTATATGTCGGCTTCGACCATCAAACCGCTCTCGGCTCTGGCCGGTCTTGAGTTTGGAACCTATACCTCAGGCCAGACCACGAACTGCACGGGCTATTGGACGGGCCTGGGCAAGTCATGGGGTAAGTACTGCTGGCTGCATTCCGGTCACGGCACTATGACGCTGCAGTCCGGTATCGCCAACTCGTGCGACCCCGTGTTCTACGATATGGGCAAGGCGTTTTTCTACAACGACCAGCATCCCGAGGGCCTGCAGGAGGTCTTTCGCCGTTGGGGCCTGGGCAAGACCTGCGGCATCGATCTGCCAAGCGAGGGAACGGGCCGCATTCCTGACGCCAAGTGGAAAGAGTCGTACTTTACCGACGCCTCGGCCGAGGACCGCAAGTGGAATGCCGGCGATATGACTAACATCGCTATCGGCCAGGGCGACATTTTGGTGACGCCGCTGCAGATGGCGTGTGCCTACATGGGCCTCGCCAACGGCGGCAAACAGTACGTGCCGCATGTGTTCTTGTCTGCTGTCTCGCGTGATGGCGACGGCGATGCCTACAAATACAACGGCAAGGGCAAAAAGAAGCGCCTTGAGGCTCAAATTAACAACGATGCCGACCTGGCGCTGGTCCGCAACGGCATGCACGATGTGATTTACTCGGCGTCGACTTCGACCGCCGCGCACTTTAACTCCTTGACCCCCACGGTCTACGGCAAGTCCGGCACGGGCGAGAAGAGCGGCGAGGACGATTACGCGTGGTTTTGCGCCTACGCGCCGGCCGATGAGCCCAAGTACGTGATTGTCACTGTCTTGGAACAGGGCGGTGGTGGCTCCGATACCGCGCTGCACGTCGTGCGCGATGTCCTCGGTGCCATCTATGATGAGCCTGACACATCTTCTGCCACGGGCGATTCCTCGGTTCGATAGGAGGTTGCGATGAACTTTTCGCCGGCGGACCTGTTCCGCTCAACTAAAACCGGTTCCCGCAGCAGCCTGGACCGTGTCAACAAGCAGCTTTTGGCCTCGCGTGGCACGTTTCGCCAGAAGGTGCACATCGGCGTGCTGCTGGCAACCTTGGCACTCGTTGCCTATGGCGCCATCATCATTTGGTCGGCATCGCAGTTTAAGGCCGACGCCTCATTTTCGCGCCACCTGTTGGGCATCGGCATCGGTGCGGTGCTTGCGGTGCTCGTCTGGCGTACCGATCTGCGCGGCATCTCTAACTTCTCGACGGCGCTGCTCGTCATCGACCTCATTGTGATTTTCTCGCCCAAGATTCCGGGGCTGTCCTATACGGGCGGTCTGGGCATGACGGGCTGGATCAAGATTCCCGGTATCGGTCTTACCTTCCAGCCGGTCGAGCTCGCCAAGCTCATCACGATCTTCTTTATCGCCACGCTTGGTTCGCAGTACAACGGCCGCATCGATACCGCTCGCGACTACATCAAGCTCTGCGGCATGCTCTCCGTTCCGTTTTTGGCCGTCGTCGCCATGGGCGACCTGGGTTCGGGCCTGGTCGTGTTGGTGTCGGGTGCCGTTGTGATCTGCATGAGCGGTGCGCGCCGCGAATGGGTCCTGTCGACCTTGGCTCTGCTCGTGGGTTTGGTGGCGCTCATCCTGGCGCTCGATTCGGTGCTCGATTCTCTTTTGGGCCATGACGTTTTGATCAAGCAGTACCAGATGAACCGACTGACCGTCTTTATCGACCCCGATAATGCCGATTCGGACGATGCCTACAACTTGCAGCAATCGCTCATCGCGGTTGGATCGGGTGGCTTTTTCGGTAAAGGGCTGGGCCATGCGACGCAGTCTGCCGGTGGCTTTCTGCCCGAGTTCCACACCGACTTCGTCTTTGCCTTTTTGTCCGAGACCTTTGGCTTCTGCGGCTCCTTTTTGCTGCTGTGCCTGTACGTGCTGCTCATGTTCTCGACGATTCGCGTGGCCTTTAAGTGCGAGTCTCTGTTCCTACGCTTGTCATGCGTAGGTATCGTCGGCATGTGGGCATTTCAGACCTTCGAGAACATCGGCATGTGCATCGGCATGATGCCGATTACCGGTATTCCGTTGCCGTTCATTAGCTTCGGTTCGTCCTCGATGATGATCCAGTTGCTGACGGTGGGTATCGTACAATCCATATGGCGGCATCGTTCGGGCGCCGCGTAACCGCTGGAGGGGTTTGCTATGAAGATTCCCGTGGACAAGCTGACCCGCGTCTTTAAGATGGGCGCGACCACCAAGAAGGATTCCGACACGCCGGTTCGCGTGTCCGTCTACCTCGATTCGTCTGCCTCGCGTTTTTTGGTAGAGACGGTGCGCGATGCCTTCGTGCCACAGACGACGTCGGGCATTGTGCGCGTTGAGCGCCTGGGTGAGGACCGTATCGTCCCCAAGACCGATACCGATGTGGTTCTGGTGCTTTCGTGTGGGTCTGACCGTCTGGAGAGCGCTGTACAGGAGCTTGTGATTGCCGGCGCCCCCGTGTGCGTGCTGGCCGAGTCTGCTGTCGAGGTGCCTTTTATCCAGGAGTCCACGCCCATGCTCGGCGCGGTGGCGGCCACCGATAAGACGTATCTGCTCGAGACGCTTGCCCGCTGGATTCTCGATCGCACGGACAAGGAGACGGCCTTTGCGGCGAACTTTGTTTTTATGCGTATTGCGGCCGCTAACCGCATCATCACCTCGTGCGCGCTTACCAATATGGCGACGGGCGCGCTGGTGTTTTTGCCGGGGGCCGATTATCCCGTTATGGCGCTGGCGCAGGTGGGCATGCTCTTTGAGCTCGCGGCCATCTTTGGACGCGGTATTAAGCCCGAGCGCGGTTATGAGGTCGCGGGCGTGCTTGCCGGCGGCTTGGTGCTCCGCGCCGTCACCCGCGCCCTGGTAAAGCAGACGCCGCATATTGGGTTTGCCGTCAAGGCGCTGACCGCCGCCGCGGGAACCTATGGCATGGGCCGTGCGCTCGTGTCGTTGTATGAACGCGACATCGACTACAGCCGTGCCAACGAGGTGGCTGCCGCCACGTTCTCGCGCGTCCGCGACCTGGTGACCACGGTTGCCGGCGCTACTCGTCCCATGGGTCCCTTTGAGGACGCATCTGATCTCGCTGCTTAGGGGTTTCTTTTGCGCGCTGTGTACCAAGACTGTTTTCATTTGATTGAGCCCCTGCTCGCAAAGGTCGAGAAGCCGAGTCGCTATATCGACCATGAGTGGGGCACGCTCTCCAAGGCCGATGCCGATTACCGCTGCTGCATGATCTACCCTGACGTGTATGAGGTCGGTCTGCCCAACCAGGGCATCGCCATTCTCTATAACATCCTCAATCAGGCCGAGGGCATTTCCTGCGAGCGCGGCTATGTGCCGTGGCCCGATATGGGCGATGCCATGCGCGAGGCGGGGATTCCGCTGCTGTCGCTCGAGGGCGCGGCGCCTGTGGCCTCGTTCGATATCGTCGGCATGCATGTGCCGCACGAGATGGCCGTCACCAACTTCCTCGAGGCGCTCGACCTCGCCGGCATTCCGCTGCTCGCGGCCGACCGTACCGAGGACGATCCCATCATCATTGCCGGTGGTCCCTCGGTCTATAACCCCGAGCCGTATGCGGCCTTCTTCGATGCCATCCTCATTGGCGAGGGTGAGGAGTCGTTGCTCGAGATCTGTCAGCTGCATCGCCGCTTGCGCGACGAAGGCGTCTCGCGCGCCCAGATTGTCGAGCAGCTCGCGACGGTCGCCGGTACCTATGTGCCGTCCCTGTATGAGGTGCGCTACGATGAGCCCTGCTCGCCGCATGGCTACACCGTGCCGCGCGAGGGCAAGGATGTCCCGCCGGTGGTCTACAAGCGCGTCGTCGAGGACTTTGGCGCTACCAATCCGTTGTCGCAGTCGTGCGTGCCCTATGCGCAGCTCGTTCACGATCGCCTGTCTATCGAGATCCTGCGCGGCTGTGCCCGCGGATGTCGTTTTTGCCAAGCCGGCATGACGTATCGCCCGGTGCGCGAGCGCTCGGCAGACCAGATCGTGTCCTCGGTGATCCAGGGCCTGGAAAAGACCGGCTATGACGAGGTGTCGCTTACCTCGCTTTCGACCACCGATCACTCCTGTATTCGCGATGTGCTCGGTCGCCTGAACCGCCGTCTGGAAGATACGGGCATTCGCGTGTCAATTCCCTCGCAGCGCCTTGATTCATTTGGCGTGGATATGGCCGAGTCGGTCGCCGGTGAAAAGAAAGGCGGCCTGACGTTTGCCCCCGAGGCCGGTAGCCAGCGCATGCGCGACATCATCAACAAGAACGTGACCGAGGAGGACCTGGACCGCGCGGCTAAGGCGGCCTTCGAGGCGGGCTGGAACCGCATGAAGCTCTACTTTATGATGGGTCTTCCCGGTGAGCGTGACGAGGATATCGTGGCCATTGCCAACCTGGCCGATCACGTGCTGGAGCTTGGCCGTTCCGTGGTGCCCAAGGCGCGCCGCGGTTCCATCTCGGTGTCCATCTCGGTTTCGGTGTTTATCCCCAAGGCGGCAACGCCGTTCCAGTGGTGCCCGCAGCTCGACTATGACGACGTCAAGCGTCGCCAAAAGCTGCTCATCACGAGCGTGCGCAACCGCGCCGTACGAGTGCATTACCACGATGCCGAGACCTCGCTCGTCGAGGCCGCGCTGTCCCGCGCCGGTCGCGACATGACGCCGGTCATCATCGATGCCTGGCGTGCGGGCTCGCGCTTCGACGCCTGGGTGGAGCATTTCTCGCTCGACAACTGGAAAGAGGCGGCGGCCAAAAACGGCATCGACCTCAACGAGCTCGTGCATCTGCCCTACGAGCTGGACTGGCGCCTGCCCTGGGAGCACGTGAGCCCCGGCTGCTCGCGCGGCTTCCTCGAGCGCGAGTACCGTCGCTCGCTGGAGGGTGTCACGACCCCTGATTGCACTCGCACGTCGTGCACCGGCTGCGGAATCTGCCCCACACTCCACGCCAAGAACGTATTGGTGGGTGATCGCGCATGAGTGAGCGCTTGACCGACAACCCCACGCTCTTTAGGCTGCGCGTTCGCTACGGCAAGCGCGATCGCCTTAAGTACCTTGGCCACCTGGAACTGATTCATACCATTGAGCGTATCGTGCGCCGCGCGGGCCTGCCTTATGCCGTCACGCAGGGCTTCTCTCCGCATATGCGCGTAGGTTTCTCCTCGGCGCTGCCCGTCGGCACGTCGTCGACCTGCGAGTGGTATGACCTGTTTATGACCGAGTTCGTCGCGCTCGACGAGGCCTTTGAGCGCCTGGCCGCAGCGTCTCCGGCCGATCTGGCGCCCATCGAGGCCGCCTACATCGACGTGCGCACGCCGGCGCTCACGGCTCAGCTTACGCGTTTGTCGTACCGCATCGACTTGCACCTGGACCCCGAGGCACCCGTGAGCTCCGATGAGGTGCGAGCCGCAATCGACACGTTGCGTGCAGGCCACGGCATCGACTACGCACGCGGTAAGAAGAGCAAGCGCCTAGACCTTGACCACACACTGGTGGGCTATGAGCTCACGGCGGGGGAGCGTCCGGACCATCTGGTGCTCATGCTCGACACCCACGCCGACAACGAGGGATCCATGCGTCCGGAGATTTTGCTTTCTGCTGCTGATGTTTTGTTGCAGGGCTTGACCCCGGGCGTCGATGCACCTATTGTGTCCACCGGTATGCAAGACCTCGTGACCATCTGCTCCTACGATGTCGAGCGTCAGAATCAAGCATGCGAGGACGACGAGGGCCGACTCGTCAGCCCCATACCTGTGCGAACTTGTGGATTTGCTCCACATACTCGTTGACGGGGGTATTATCGCCTGCTACTATATTCGGCTGTTGCACTAACTGATGCATGAAGGGCAAGTAAACATGTACGCAATCGTTAACACGGGCGGCAAGCAGTACAAGGTCGCCACCGACGATGTCATCACCGTCGAGAAGATTGAGGGCAATGAGGGCGACAAGATCACCCTGCCGGTTCTCTTCCTCAACGATGGTAAGAAGATCGTCACCGATCCCGACAAGCTGGCCAAGGCCAAGGTTACCGCTCAGATCGTTGAGCAGTTCAAGGGCGAGAAGCAGCTGGTCTTCAAGTTCCAGAAGCGTAAGCGCTATCGTCGTCTGAAGGGTCACCGTCAGCAGCTCACCAAGCTGAAGATCGTGAAGGTTCAGGCTACCTCCCGCGCCAAGAAGGCTGTCAAGGCAGAGGCTGAGGCTGTTGCCGAGGCTCCCGTCGCCGAGTAGATTACACTCGTAACGAAAGAGTAGGTATACACAATGGCACACAAAAAAGGACTCGGTTCCTCCCGTAATGGCCGTGACTCCCGCGGTCAGCGCCTTGGCACGAAGCGCTTCGCCGGCCAGACGGTAACCACGGGCACGATTCTCGTCCGTCAGCACGGCACGCACATCCATCCGGGTGCGAACGTTGGCCGTGGCAAGGACGACACGCTGTTCGCGCTGGTCGACGGTACCGTTGAGTTCCACAAGGGTATCAAGCACAGGGTCAGCGTACGCCCGCTCGCGAACGCGTAATTCACCCTTCATAGAGCACATATGTGGGAGGCACTTGAGTTTTAGGATTCAAGGGTCTCCCTCTTTTTTGTAGGAGGCGATTCTGTTGTCACAGTTCACCGATATCAGCCGCATTAACGTTTGCGGCGGCGACGGCGGTGCCGGATGCATGTCGTTTAGGCGCGAGGCATTTGTCCCCAAGGGTGGCCCCGATGGCGGCGACGGCGGTCGTGGCGGCAATGTCGTCATCCAGGCCGATGCTCAGCTGTCTTCGCTGATCGATTACCGCTTTAAGCATCACTTCCGTGCCGAGCGCGGCACGCATGGCCAGGGCGCTCGTCGCAATGGCAAGAGCGGCGAGGACCTAATTCTCAAGGTCCCCATGGGCACCGTGGTACGCGAGCTCGATCCCGAGACGCAGACCCCGATGTTCGAGATTGCCGATTTGGTGCACGACGGTGAACGCGTCGTCGTGGCGCCCGGTGGCGCCGGCGGTCTGGGCAATACCCACTTTGTGACGTCGGTGCGTCGCGCTCCGGCTTTTGCCCAGCTCGGTGAGCCGGCCGAGGAGCATTGGATCGAGCTCGAGATGAAGCTTATGGCCGATGCCGCGCTCGTGGGCTTTCCCTCGGTGGGTAAGTCTTCCCTCATTGCGCGCATGAGTGCCGCCCGCCCCAAGATCGCTGACTACCCGTTTACCACGCTCGTGCCCAATCTGGGCATGGTGCGTGCCGGCGAATATTCTTACGTCGTTGCCGACGTTCCCGGTCTCATCGAGGGCGCGAGCGAGGGCAAGGGCCTGGGCCATCAGTTCCTGCGCCACATTGAGCGCACGGCCCTGATCATGCATGTCGTTGATATGACGGGCGGGTTTGAGGATCGCGATCCGGTCGAGGACTATCGCATTATTAACCGTGAGCTCGAGCAGTATGGCGCAGAGCTCTCGGAGCGCCCGCAGATCGTTGTCGCTAACAAGTGCGATGCACCGGGCACGGCCGACAAGATTGCCGACCTTAAGCGTGCGGCGCTCGACGATGGCCATATGTTCTTTGCCGTGTCTGCCGTGACGGGTGCCGGTCTCAACACGCTGATGCTTGCCGTGGGCGAGCGGGTGGCTAAGCTTCGCGCCGAGCTGGCGGTTGCTGATGAGCCGGTCGATCTGCGCGATGAGGAGTGGGAGCGCCGCCGTCTGCAGCGCGAGAAGCGGTTCCGCATTGTCCGGGAAGAGCCTCATGCCTTCCGTGTGGTTGGTCGCGCGATTGAGCGCATGGTCATCCAGACCGACTGGGAAAACGAGGAAGCTGTCATCTACCTGCAGCACAAGTTTGCGCGCATGGGTGTCGACGACGCGCTCGAGAAGGCCGGCTGCCGTGCGGGCGACGAGGTTCGCATTTGCCAGCGCGCCTTTGACTTTGAGGGCGCCGAGGACTTCTCGGAGTTCGAGGACGAGCTTGAGGACGGTAGCGAGGACGTCGCCGTCGAGGTCGTTGATGTCGAGGATGTCGCGGACGATAGCTTGGAGGCTGTCGACGCGGTGGATGCCATTGACGGTACCGATGACGCTGTTGCTGCGGAAGACGTCGAGACCCCGGAGGGCGAGTAAGCCATGTCACTGCGCGGTGGAATCGGTCTGCCCGAGCTTCCCATAGAGGACGGGCAGGAGTTTAGGCTCGGCATTATGGGCGGTACCTTTGACCCCATCCATTACGGTCACCTGGTGACCGCCGAGCAGGCACGTGAGTCCCTCGACTTGGACGCCGTGCTCTTTATGCCGGCGGGCTCGCCTGCCTTTAAACTCGACAAACCGGTGACGCCGGCCGAGGACCGTTATGCCATGACGGTCCTCGCGACAGCGGCGAACCCGGCCTTTTTGGCAAGCCGCTTTGAGATCGATCGTGCCGGTGTCACCTACACAGCCGATACGCTGCGTGCCCTTCGCGAGTTTTACCCGCCACAGGTGAAGCTTTACTTTATTACGGGCGCCGATGCGATTATCGATATTGTGACCTGGCACAATGCTAATGAGATTGCCGAACTGGCGACCTTCATTGCTGCGACACGTCCCGGCTTTGACATCGATACGGCCCGGGCGCGGATTAAGGAATCGGGGCTGCCATTCGACGTGCGCTATATTCAGATTCCGGCGCTGGCGATTAGCTCGACCAACATTCGCAAGCGGGTTGCTCGCGGCATGAGCGTGCGCTATCTTACGAGCGAGTCCGTGCTCGGCTATATCCGGAAACGCGGCCTGTATGCCGATCTTGGGCAAGACGATTTTGATTGATGGGGGAGAACGTTGTCGGTAGAAGATCAGTTTGAGGGCGACGAGCGCGCGCTCTTGACGCGCATCCACGAGTTGCTCGATGTGCGCATGAAGGATAAGCGTAAGCGCTACGTGCATTCGCTCGGGGTTGCCGAGACTGCGTTGCACCTAGCCGAGGTGTACGGTGTCAACCGCTTTGATGCCGCTGCCGCTGGCCTGATCCATGACTGGGACAAGGTGCTCTCCGACGACGAGCTGGTCACGCGCGCTCTGCATTACGGCATTAAGATTGCCGGCTCTCCGTCTGCCGCGACGCCGCTTTTGCATGGCCCGGTTGCCGCCTATGAGCTTCCGCAGCTTTTTCCCGAGCTGTCGCCGGCGGTCTTTCAGGCTGTCGACCGTCACACCGTGGGCGCTTGCGACATGACGCCGCTCGATATGGTGGTCTTTGTGGCCGATGCCATCGAACCCAACCGCCACGGTGATTATGCCCATGCGCTGCGCAAGATGGTGGGGAAGTCCTCGCTCGACGAGTTGTTCTTCTCCTGTTTTGCGCAGGGTCTGGTCTATGTGATCCAGACCGGGCGTTATCTTTATCCCACGGCTATTACGATTTACAACCATTACGCCCAGCTGCGCTAGCTCGGGCTGTCTAGAAAGAGGTATTCCATGGCCGACGAGACCATGACCGACGAGCAGATTCTTGAAGGTGTGGAGCACAAGAGTTTCGCTGCCACGTCCGACCGCACTGCCGCCTCGCTGTCCGCGAGCGGTGTCGCCGCCGAGGATGTCGCCCGCGCCGCCGCGCAGGCGGCCTACGACAAGAAAGGCGAGGACGTTCAGGTGCTCGACCTGACTGAGCTTTCTGATGTGTGCGACTACTTTGTTCTCGCTACCGGCACCAACAACCGCCAGGTCGATTCGATTGTCGACGAGATTGAGGAGAAGGTCGCCGAGGCTTGCGGCGAGCACCCGTTTTCCATCGAGGGCCGCGAGCAGAAGACCTGGATGCTCATGGACTACGGTTCGGTTGTCGTCCACGTCTTCACTCCCGAGGCGCGCGAGTTCTACCGCCTCGAAAAGCTCTGGGGCGACGCCCCCCAGCTTCCCCTCGACTTCCTCTAGTAGCTCATTTGGGACGGGGCTTTTTAGCTACCCTCTGCCGTATGCCGGGCAGTTGCACTACTTGCAGCTGCCCGGTTTTCTTTTTGCCATAGGGACTAATCGTTGAAGCGGGATTGGCGGCCGAAGGAGAGAGCGGTGTCGCCGAACTTGTCTCGGACGGCGTCGATGGCGACCGAGAGGTCGCGACGGTCGCTGGATTGGGCTCCGCGGTCGTCGATTTCGCAGAACAGGTCGGTCTGGATACCGCCCTGATGGTCGAAGTCGCTCATGCCGACGCCCGCCAGGCGCACATGCATCCCTTCCTGCCAGATGTTGTCGAGCAGTTCGAGCGCCACTGCCACGAAGATGTTCTCATCGTCGGTCGGATGGGGCAGCCGGCGCTGTGCCGAGCGACCGCTTCCATACGAATACTTGAGTTTGAGCGTCACCGTGGCGCCCGTTAGTCCCTGACGGCGCAGACGGCGTCCCACTGACTCTCCCAATAGCGCAATCGCCGCTTCGATGTCCCCACGCTCAGTTAAATCTTTCGCAAAGGTGCGTTCATTGCTGACCGACTTGACCTCGCGCTCTTCATCGAGGCTCGTGACTTCGGAGAGTTCGAGTCCCAGCGCACGCTGGCGCATGCGTTCGCCGTTGATGCCAAAAATAGAGGCCAAGGTGGATTTCGGTGCGCGGGATAGCTCGCCGAGCGTGTAGATGCGCATGCGGCGCAGTCGCTCTTCTGCCGAGCGCCCGATGCCGCTCATGGCAGATACCGGCAGCGCTGCCAAAAAGCGCTGCTCGGTTCCAGGGCGCACGATGGTCAGCCCAAATGGCTTGTCCCGCTCGCTTGCGATCTTTGCGACCGTCTTGTTACAGCCCACGCCAATGGAGCAGGTCACCCCCAGCGCCGCCACACGATCACTGATGCGCCGTGCAACCAGCAGCGGGTCCTCGGGTGCAAAGCGACCTGGCGTGATGTCGATAAAGGCCTCGTCGATGGATACGCGCTCAACGCGCGGGGTCTCGTCGGCGAGAATCGCCATGACCTGAGCGCTGACCTCGTGGTAGCGATCGAAATGCCCATGCGTCCAAATGGCCTGCGGACAGAGGCGCCGTGCCTCGGCCGAGGGCATGGCAGAGTGCACGCCAAAGCGACGTGCCTCGTATGAGCAGGTGGACACGACGCCGCGGGAATCGGCATCGCCGCCCACGATGAGCGGCTTGCCGCGCCACTCGGGATGATCGAGCATCTCCACGCTCGCAAAAAACGCATCGAGATCCATGAGGCCCACCGCCGGTCCCGTCCAGGGCGGCGGCGTGACGCCCGCAGCATCTTCATAACCGTATGTATGTTCGCGTCTTTTCATGGCATGAGTATACCGCGCAGCTCATGTGGGGTGCGTGGATGTGCTTGCAAATCGCGAATTCTTGTCTAAGATATGGATTTGCCTTCGACTACACCGAAGAAGTTGGTCTCACGGACTTCACCTGCCCGCGTCGATGGCGTATTATGTTCAACTGTTTGTTTGTAGTTGCAGCCTAAAGCTGCTTGGTTGGAGGAGTTTCCTTTGGCAGTCAAGATTCGCCTTGCTCGTCACGGCGCTAAGAAGCGTCCGTACTACCGTGTCGTCGTCGCCGATTCCCGCGCCCCGCGTGACGGTCGTATCATCGAGGAGGTTGGCCGCTACAACCCGATGACCGCCCCCAAGACCATCAACCTCGACCTCGAGAAGATCGCTGACTGGCAGTCCAAGGGCGCTCAGCTCACCGACGCTGTCGCTGCTCTGGTCAAGGCCGCCAACGAGGGCGAGAAGACCGAGACCGTCGTCAAGAAGTCCAAGAAGCAGCTCGCCAAAGAGGCCGAGGCCGCTAAGGCTGCTGAGGGCGCCGAGGAGTAAATCGTGCCTGAGGTTGACGCTGCACAGCTCGAGGGTGAGGCAATGCTCTCAGATCGCATCGCCGATCTCGTCGAATATCTCGTTGTTCAGATCGTCGACGACCCGGATTCCGTGAGCCTCGAGGTCATCGATGGTGACGACGCCTCCACGATTGAGGTTTCTGTTGCCGAGGATGACGTCGCTAAGGTCATCGGCCGTCGTGGCCGTACCATCAAGGCCATTCGCACGCTCGCCCGTGCACTGGCCGCTCGCCTCGACACTGCAGTCGAGGTAGAGGTTCTGGGCTAGGACCTTGAGGTCCCAGTACAAAAACATCGCCCGTGTGGTCAAGCCGCACGGAAGGAAGGGGGAGGTCCTCGCGCAGCCGCTGCGGGGGCTTCCTTCTGTATTGACGCCGGGTATGCGCGTCGCCTTGACGCCGCCGGCGCTCAAGCGCGACCGTTTTTGCACGGTCGTATCCGTCACCGATACGGGCGATGGCGATCTGGTCTCGTTTGAGGGCATTGACGACTTGACGGCCGCCGAGGGCATCACGGGATGCTACGTGCTGGCAAATCGTGACGATTTTGAGCTCGATTCGCTCGACGCTGCCTATACCGACCTGATGGGTCGCGAGGTGGTCGACGAGCGCTTCGGTTTGCTCGGTACGATCGTCGAGATCATGTCGACGCCCGCCAACGATGTTTGGGTTGTCGAGGGCAATCGGTACGGCGAGGTGCTGATTCCCGTGATCGAGCAGGTTGTGCTCGATCTTCCCGATCAGGGGACAATTTCCGTCCGCGTTATGGACGGTTTGATCGATATGGACAAGTAGGGAGGATAACATGCTGATCGAGACCCTTTCGGTCTTTCCCGAGATGTTTGAGCCCGTCATGTCCACATCGATCTTGGGCCGCGCCCGCAAGGCCGGCCTTTTTGATTTTAAGGCCTATAACCTGCGTGACTGGACGCACGACCGCCATCGTACCGTCGATGACGAGCCGTACGGCGGCGGGCAGGGCATGCTCATGAAGGTCGAGCCTATCGCAGAGGCCATCGAGGCTATTAGCTCCGAGGGTCCCAAGCCCACTGTGGTGTTCTTTACCCCCTGTGGCGAGCCTTTTACGCAGCATGTGGCCGAGCGCCTGCTCAAAAGTGAGCGCCTGCTGTTTGTGTGTAGTCGCTACGAGGGCGTCGACGAACGTGCATATGCGTATGCCGACGAGCGTCTGTCGATCGGCGACTATGTGCTTACGGGTGGCGAACTTCCCGCTATGGTCGTTGCCGATGCTGTCGTACGCCTGATTCCCGGCGCCCTGGGCGACGAGATGAGCAATGTGGACGAGTCGTTCTCGACCGCCGAGGACGGAGGCCTGCTCGAGTACGCGCAGTACACCCGCCCCGCCGAGTTCAACGGCGAGGGCGTGCCGCCGGTGCTCGTGAGCGGCGACCACGCCAAGGTTGACGCCTGGCGCCGTAAGAATGCCATCGAGCGCACCTGCCGCTGGCGTCCCGACCTGATCGAGACGGCGCGGCTTACGCCCGAGGAGCGCGCATACGCGCAAGAGATCCTGGACGCATCGTATTCGAAGAGCGAGGAGTGAGAATGGTTCCTTCGCAGCATTCCGTGCTAAAGGGTGCGTTTGAGTGGATCGCGGTCGTCGCCATCGCACTGGTCGCCACCTTCTTGATTCGCTCGTTTGTGGTCGAACCCTTTGTGGTGCCCACCGGCTCCATGGAGTCCACGATCGAGATCGGCGACCAGATCCTGGCGCAAAAGGTGAGCCTTGAGCTCGGCCGCCCCGTCAGCCAAGGCGATATTGTGGTGTTCCACAACCCAGATGGCACCTCCGAGCATGATGTTCTCGTCAAGCGTGTTATTGCCACGGCCGGCCAGACGGTCGACCTTCAGGACGGCAAGGTGGTCGTTGACGGCCAAGCGCTCGACGAGGGCTATACGACCGGCATGAGCTGGCCGCTTTCGGTCCAAGCTCCCGGCGCTCAGGTAAGCTATCCCTACACCGTTCCCGACGGGTGCGTGTGGGTGATGGGCGACAACCGCGAAAACTCTGCCGACTCGCGCTACTTTGGTCCCGTTGATCGCTCTGATTTGATCGCCGTGGCGCTTGTGCGCTACTGGCCGCTCAACCGCATCGGCACTATCGACTAAAAACCGCTATAGTACAGAACCTAACCGTGTAATCGTTTCGACGAGGGGATATTAGAGGCATGAACGCTTCATCGCTTTCCTTCCAAGACATCATCCTGCGCCTCCAGCAGTACTGGGGCGAGCAGGGCTGCGTCATTATGCAGCCCTATGACTCCGAGGTCGGTGCCGGTACCTTCCACACCGCGACCACGTTGCGCTCGCTCGGTCCTGCCGAGTGGCGCACCTGCTACGCTCAGCCTTGCCGCCGTCCCGCCGACGGCCGCTACGGCGAGAATCCCAACCGCATGCAGCACTACTATCAGTTCCAGGTGCTCATCAAGCCGTCGCCGGTCAACGCCCAGGAGCTCTACCTGGGGTCTCTTGCCGCTATCGGTCTGGACCCCAACGACCATGACGTTCGTTTTGTCGAGGACGACTGGGAGAGCCCGACGCTGGGCGCCTGGGGCCTTGGCTGGGAGGTCTGGCTCAACGGCATGGAGGTCACGCAGTTTACGTACTTCCAGCAGGTGGGCGGCATCGAGGTCGACCCTGTGCCCGTCGAGATTACCTATGGTCTGGAGCGCATCGCCATGTACGCTCAGGGCGTCAACTCCGTCTACGACCTGGTGTGGAGCTATCTGCCCGATGGCACGCCGATGACCTATGGCGACGTGTTCCTGGAGAACGAGCGCGAGTTTAGCGCCTACAACTTTGAGGTCGCCAACGTCGAGATGATGCGTCAGAAGTTTGACGACTACGAGGCCGAGTGCCACTCCTGCCTTGAGCGCAAGCTGCCGCTGCCCGCTTACGACTGCGTCATGAAGTGCAGCCATGCCTTCAACCTGCTCGATGCTCGCGGTGCGCTGTCCGCGGTCGAGCGTGCTAACTACATCCTGCGCGTCCGCGCCGTCGCCAAGGCGTGCTGCGAGGCCTATATGGCCGAGGTCGCTGGAGTCAACGAGAATGCCGACCAGGAAGGCGAGGTGGCGTAAGCCATGGCAGACGCTAAGGATTTCCTGTTTGAGATCGGTACGGAGGAAATGCCCTCTGCACCGCTGAACAATGCCGTCAAGCAGCTTGGCACCATGATTGCCAAGGGTCTCGACGAGGCCGGCCTGGCCCACGGCGAGGTCCGCGTGATCTCGAGCCCGCGTCGTCTGGCTGCGCTCGTGGCCGACGTCGCCACCGCGACCGATGAGGTTCACGAGGTCAAGCGTGGTCCCGCGGCAAACATTGCCTTTGATGCCGACGGCAACGCCACCAAGGCCGCCCAGGGCTTCGCTCGCAAGTGCGGTGTGGCTGCCGAGGACCTGGTCCGTCGCGAGGACACTGACGGTCGCGAGTATGTGTTCGCCGAGAAGAACATTCCCTCCGCTCCGGCTACGCCGATTCTGACCGCTCTGTGCGAGAAGACCATCGCCGGCCTGCAGTGGCCCAACTACCGCAGCCAGCGTTGGGGTCACGAGCATGCGACCTTTGTTCGTCCGGTCCGCTGGATCTGCTGCCTTTTGGGCGAGGATGTTGTGCCCGTGTCGTTTGCCGACGTGACGAGTGGCAACACCACGCGTGGTCATCGCGTACTTGGCCCTGGTGACCATGTGGTCGCCAGCCCCGCCGTCTACGAGCAGGTGCTCGAGGACGCCGGCGTGCTTTCTGCCGAGCGTCGTCGTGAAGCCATCCTTGCCGGTATCGCCGAGGTCGAGGCTGCGCGCCCCGGTTGCCATGTCGACACGCCCAAGAAGGTCTTCGAGGAGGTCATCAACCTCTGCGAGTGGCCGACGGTGCTTGTCGGTACCTTCGATGAGGAGTTCCTCAAGGTCCCGCACGAGATCATCTGCGAGTCCATGCTCACCAACCAGCGCTACTTCCCGATCTATGACGGCGAGGGCAAGCTCACGCGTGAGTTCGTGGTCGTCTCCAACAGCAAGCCCGAGAACGCCGAGCGCGTGATCGACGGCAACGAGCGCGTCGTGCGTGCCCGTCTGGACGATGCCAAGTTCTTCTACGAGGAGGACCTGAAGATTTCCCTCGACGAGTTCCGTGAGCGTCTGGCCAAGGTCGCCTTCCAGGAGAAGCTCGGTAGCGTGCTCGCCAAGTCCGAGCGTATTGAGCAGCTCGCGCTCGCCATCGCCCGCGAGGCCCATCTGGGCGCCCACCTTGCCGCCGATGCCGCTCGCGCCGCTCACCTGTGCAAGGCCGACCTGGTATCCAACGCCGTCGTTGAGTTCACGAGCCAGCAGGGCGTTATGGGCGGTTATTACGCTTCCGCGATGGGGGAGAACGACGAGGTCGCCCACGCCATTCGCGATCACTATCGTCCCCGCTTTGCCGGCGATGAGCTGCCCGAGGGCACCGCTGGCTGCATCGTGGCCTGTGCCGACAAGCTCGATACCATTGCGGGTATCTTTGCCATCGGCGAGCCCCCGACCGGCTCGTCCGACCCGTACGCGCTGCGTCGCGCCGCCATCGGCATCATCAACATCCTGCGCGACCGTCTGCCGATCGACCCCACGTCGCTCATCGACTTTGCGCTCGAGCTCTATAGCGAGCAGGGCATTGAGTTCGACGCCGCCGAGGTCGCCCAGCAGGTTCGTGACTTCTTCCACGGCCGTCTGGTGAGCATGGCCCGCGACGAGAAGATTCCGGCCGACACCGTTGCCGCCGTCTCCGCGGTGCACATCATTGCCCCGTCGCTCTTCTTCGCCCGCTGCGCCGCCCTCGATGAGGCCCGCAAGAACGACGCCGAGACCTTCGACAACCTGGCAACCGCCTACGCCCGCGCGGCGCACATCTCCAAGCCCGAGCTGGGCGCGGAGTACGATCGCGCCCTGATGGGCGAGGTCGAGCTTGCGCTTGCCGATGCCTCCGAGGCCGCTCAGACCGCCGTCGACGCCGCTCTCGCCGCCGAGGATTATCCTGCCGCGTTTGCCGCTCTGGCCGCCCTGCGCGCGCCCATCGACCGTTTCTTCGACGAGGTTATGGTCATGGACAAGGACGAGCAGCTCCGCGATAATCGCCTTAAGCTGCTCAACCGCTTCGAGGCCGTTTTCTCCGGCATCGCCAACATCGGTGAGCTTGCCCGCAAAAAGTAAGCCAGCCTGCGCGTAAGCGCAAAAGGAGCCCCGCATGGATTGCCCGGTCACCGCTCGTCCCACCGTTATCGTTATCTCCGACTCGCTCGGTGATACCGCTTGTGAGGTGGTGCTTGCGGCGTCCGGGCAATTTGATGAAGGGGCTTTTCGTCTCTTGCGCCTGCCCAAGGTGAACTCGGTGGAGCAGGTCAAGTCGTTTGTGGGTCCGCGCGTCGATGCGGACCATCGTGATATTGCCGTGTTCCACACCATTGTCGATCCGGCGCTTCGTGCTCGCGTGCTCGACTTTTTGGGCATGCTGCACATTCGCTCGGTCGATTTGATCGGCCCGACGCTTGCGGTGCTTTCGTCGCTCATCGGTGCGTCGCCCAAGGGCGTTGCAGGCGTGATTCACAAGACCGATGACCGCTATTTCCATCGCATCGAGGCCATGGAGTATTTCGTTGAGCACGATGACGGGCGCGGTTCCGACGATCTGTCGGGTGCCGATATCGTGCTGCTGGGCGTATCGCGCACGTCCAAGACGCCGCTGTCGATGTATTTGGCCTATCAGGGTTACAAGGTTGCCAATGTTCCTTTGGCCCATGGCATGGAGCCACCGAAGTCAATTTACGAGGTCGACCCGATGCGGTTGTTTGGCCTGATTTCGACTGTCGATGTGATCTCCGGGATTCGCGATAGCCGCTTGGGCGATGATTACACCCGTGCTGTTGCCGGCTCCTATGCCGAGCCCGAGAGCGTACGCAGCGAGCTCGAGGAAGCCCGCGCTCTCATGAAGCGCCTGGGCTGCTTTGTGGTGCGTACCGACGGCAAGGCGATCGAGGAGAGCGCCTCCGAGATCATAAGTCACTTGGTTGAAATCCAAGAAGCCCGTGCCCGCCGCGCCACCCGCCGAGCCCACCAAAGCTAGCTTATTGGGATAGCTAAAAATGCCCCGTCTAAAAAAGACTACCTAAAATAATGCACGATATTGGTAAAGCGATTTAGCAAAGAACTTGCATTTGACCTGCAATTTTCTTGCAGTGGTATCTTCATAAGGTAACCACCTTTACCTACCGTTTACCGCCGCATTTATCACGTTTACCAAACCCCTCGCCCTCTACGCAAGCCCGCTCAACGTCCGCCGTATAGTTCCCTCACGGCCCGCATCCGGCGGGTCGATTCGTCACCACGGTCGTGCGCGAGAGCGCATGGAAGGGGAAGTATCGTGAGCGATTGCAAGAGGGTTTACCGTTTTGGAACCGACGCCCAGGGCACCTGTGTCACTGAGGGCGACAAGTCCATGAACTTTGTGCTTGGCGGCAAGGGCGCAAACCTTGCCGAGATGAGCCGCATCGGCCTGCCGGTTCCCGGTGGCTTTACCATTACCTGCCAGACCTGTGTCGAGTACTCCGGTGCCGGCAACCTCTGGCCCGAAGGCGCACTCGACGAGATCGTTGCTGCCGAGGCCGACCTCGAGGCCCGCTGCGGCAAGAAGCTTGGCGACGCCTCCGATCCGCTGCTCGTGTCGGTTCGCTCGGGCGCTCCGTTCTCCATGCCCGGCATGATGGACACGGTCCTCAACTTAGGCCTCAACGACGACTCCGTTCAGGGACTCATCGCCCAGACGCAAAACCCGCGTTTTGCCTGGGATAGCTACCGCCGCTTTATTCAGATGTTCTCCAACGTCGTTATGGGCGTCGACGCCGACCTGTTCGAGAACGCGCTGACCCAGGCACGCCTGGTTTCCGGCGTTCGCGTCGATTCCGAGCTTTCGGCCGAAGACCTGCAGGAGCTCGTCGAGACCTTTAAGAGCATTTTCTCCGAGAACGTCGAGGTCGCCCTGTATCCCGAGCTCGAGGTTGCCGACGGCAAGCCCGTCTTCCCGCACGATCCGGAGCTTCAGTTGCGCCTTGCCATCCAGGCCGTCTTTGGCAGCTGGATGAACGAGCGCGCCTGCATCTACCGCAAGCAGCATGGCATTTCTGACGAGCTCGGCACCGCCGTCAACGTGCAGGCTATGGCCTTTGGCAACAAGGGGGAGACCTCTGCGACCGGCGTCGCTTTTACGCGCAACCCGGCCGACGGCACCAAGGAGTTCTATGGTGACTTTTTGGTTAATGCCCAGGGCGAGGATGTCGTCGCCGGCATCCGCAACACCGAGCCCATCGCCGACCTCAAGAACACTCCGGGCCTCGAGTCTGCAGGTGAGGAACTCGAGCGCGTGTTCCTGACGCTCGAAGATCATTACCGCGATATGTGCGATATCGAGTTCACCATCGAGCAGGGTAAGCTCTGGATGCTCCAGACCCGCGTGGGCAAGCGCACTGCCACCGCCGCCCTGCGCATCGCCATCGAAATGGTCGAGGAGGGTCTGATCACCTGCGAGGAGGCCGTGAGCCGCATCGATCCCGCGCAGCTCGACCAGCTCCTGCATCCGCAGTTCGATGCCTCCAAGAAGTACGAGGTTCTGGCTTGCGGCCTCAACGCCAGCCCTGGTGCCGCCGTGGGCGAGGTCGTGTTCTCGAGCGACGATGCCGTCGCGCGCGCCAACGAGGGTCACAAGGTCATTTTGGTTCGCTGGGAGACCAACCCCGATGACCTGAAGGGCATGGTCGCCGCCGAGGGTATCCTGACCAGCCACGGTGGCAAGACGAGCCATGCCGCCGTTATCGCTCGCGGTATGGGTACGCCCTGCGTCTGCGGCGTTGAGCGCTTCCACATCGACGCCGCCGAAAAGGTCGTGCGCATCGAGGGTAGCGATCGTGTGCTGCACGAAGGCGATGTCATCTCCATCGACGGCACCCAGGGCATCGTCGTCGATGGCGCTGTCGATTTGGTCTCCGCCGAGCTCACCGGCGACCTGGACACCATCCTGTCCTGGGCCGACGAGATCCGTCTGGACGAGACCTGTGGCCACGCCAACCATGTGCGCGTCAACGCCGACAATCGCGAGGACGCAGAGCTCGCGCTCGAGTTTGGCGCCGAGGCCATCGGCCTGTGCCGCACCGAGCACATGTTTCTGGGCGATCGCAAGAACATCATCCAGAGCTTCATCCTGTCCGACGATGAGGCCGTGAAGCAGCAGGCCCTCGCCGACCTGCTCAAGGTTCAGACCGAGGACTTCCTGGCGATGTTCAAGACCATGTCCGGTCGCGATGTGGTCGTTCGCCTGCTCGATCCGCCGCTGCACGAGTTCCTGGATAATCCGCGTGAGCTCGAGGTCGCCATCACCAAGAAGGAAGCCGCTGGCGCCAGCGAGGAAGAGCTTGCCGCCCTGCGTGCCCGCCTGCGCCGTATCGACGGCATAGTCGAGTCGAACCCCATGCTCGGCCTGCGCGGTGTGCGCCTGTCCGTCGTCTTTAGCGATCTGCCGCTCATGCAGGTTCGCGCCGTGGCCACGGCTGCTGCTCGACTTATCAAGGAGGGCGTCGACCCGCGCCCCGAGATCATGGTTCCGCTCGTTTCCATTACGGCCGAGCACGTTCAGACTCGCGAAGTCATCGAGCGCGTGATCGCCGAGGTTTCCGCCGAGGAGGGCGTCGAGCTCAATATTCCCGTGGGCACGATGCTCGAGCTGCCGCGTGCCTGCATGGTTGCCGACGAGATCGCGCAGCACGCCGACTTCTTCTGCTTTGGCACCAACGACCTCACGCAGACGACCTTCGGCTTCTCTCGAGACGATGCCGAGGCCAAGTTCATCCCGCTGTACCTGCACAAGAAGATCTTGAAAGACAACCCCTTCGAGACCATCGACTCGGCGGTGCTGGAGCTCGTGCGCATGGCCGTCGAGAAAGGTCGCGTCACCAACCCCGACATGCACTTTGGCGTGTGCGGCGAGCACGGCGGCGACCCCAACTCCATCAAGGCCCTGTTTAACGTGGCCGACGTGGACTACGTGTCCTGCTCGCCCTATCGTGTACCCCTCGCGCGCCTGGCGGCCGCCCAGGCCAAGCTCGAGGCCAAGCGTTCCGCCTAACGTTTTGGGTTTGGGCGCCTAGCGTAGCCCCCTTCACGCCGCCCGTCTCATTCGTGAGGCGGGCGGTTATCATGTGCGGGTTTTGTCTTTTTGTCTGCGTAAAAAATTGTTCTTGCAGCAGAAACCCGCGCGTGTATACTCAAATACGTTTGTTCAACTACGTGCCGGCCAAGGTGGTACGGCACCTCTAGAAGAGTAAGGAATTGCACATGGATTACATCCGCGCAATCGAGCGTCAGCAGATCCGCGAGGACATTCCTCAGGTTCGCGTCGCCGACAACGTCAAGGTTCACTACCGCATTAAGGAAGGCGACCGCGAGCGCATCCAGGTCTTCCAGGGCGACGTCATCCGCATGGCCGGCGCCGGTGCCCGCGAGACCTTCACCGTCCGCAAGATTTCCTTCGGTGTCGGTGTTGAGCGCACCTTCCCGCTTCACAGCCCCAAGATCGCCAAGCTCGAGGTCGTTCGTCATGGTCGCGTCCGTCGCGCCAAGCTGTACTACCTCCGCGACAAGGTGGGCAAGGCTGCTCGCATCCCCGAGAAGCGCTAAGAAGATCGCAGCGTCTGTCCACTCGTTTGGACACAAGGGTCACCTTCGGGTGGCCCTTCTTTTTATCTGATTTGCATGCAAGGAGGGCCTGGTATGGCCAATATGACGAGCTCGGTTTCGGCATCGCAGGTTGCCGGCGAGCTGGCGAGCGCCACGTTCGAGGAGATTCCCGCCCTCGTGGAGCATTATCGCGAGGATCCGCGCCAGCAGGTGATCAAGGCTTGCGAACGTGCCCTTAAGCGCCATGCCAAGGAACTTTCCGAACGCGAGCGCGTCAACGGCATGTACGAGCTTATGCATGAGCTCGGCGGTGATGGCGTGGTCGTGGGCGTCGACGAGGTGGGCCGTGGCTCGGTAGCGGGTCCCTTGACCGTGTGTGCCGTGTGTCTTCCGATGGAGCCGCGCATCTGGGGCATCAACGATTCCAAAAAGCTCACGCCGGCGCGCCGCGAGCTGCTCTCGGTGAAGATTGCCGAGGTGGCGACTGCTATCGGCTTTTGCCATATCGCTCCTGCGGATATCGATGAGATGGGCATGGCCCGCGCCATTCGAGCCGCTGTCGCGGGTGCGGTGGCAGATACGGGGCTTGAGCCCGATTGCGTGCTTATGGACGGTAACCCCCTGGGCGCCGTGCCCCATGAGCGCGACGTGGTCAAGGGCGATGCCAAGATCGCCTGTATCGCCGCGGCATCCATCATGGCAAAGGTCACGCGTGACGAGATGATGGTCGAGTACGATGCCGAGTATCCCGAGTACCATTTGGCCGAATCGAAAGGCTATGCGAGTCCCGAGCACATCGAGGCCATTCGCAAACATGGTCTTTCTCCGCTGCATCGTGTGAGCTTTTGCGGAAACTTTCTGCAGACTGAGCGCCTTTTTTAGGCCAATTGTGGAGACAGGGACCTTAAGGGTTCTATAAACCTGCTGGTAGGGGCCGTGTGCAACGCTATTGTTGCGCGCGGCCCCTCATTTGTCGGCATTTGGTTGGTTTTCGGTTTGCTTCCGGTACTTACCCGCATGAAACCTGCCCTCATTATCGAGGCAATGCAGGGAGTGGGAAAGGAGACCCCATGTGTGCCGCAGCCAAAATGAGCAAGACGCAGCAGCTCAAGGAACGTTGGGAAGAGGGGGAGCTCGATTGCGGGTCGATCACGCCTGAGTTTATCAAGGGGCTCAGTCCTCGCGAGCTCGGTATGCTGGGCGAGCTTATCGCAATCGATTACTTTAACGAGCGCGGCTATGCATTGCTGGAACAAGGCTATCGATGCTCGGAGGGCGAGGCCGACCTGGTGCTGCTCGACGAGCTCGACGATGTGGTGGTGATGGCCGAGGTCAAGACCAGGCGTGTTGCGCTGGATTGCGATACGCGGGTGTTTCCCGAGGAAGCGGTGAACGCCCAAAAGCAGCGGCGCTATCGTCGCATCGCGAGTTGTTATCTCATGGAGCACTATCCGCTCAAGGCAATCCGCTTCGATGCCGTGGGCGTCACCATTCGCGGCGGGCATATCGCCGAGATCGAGCACCAGTACAATGCGTTCGATTGGCAGGTGTCGTGATGGCGTTCGAAACTTTTGCCGTTCACGCAGCCTGTATCCGCGGCGTCGAGGCGATTCCCGTCACGGTCGAGGTTTCGCTTGCGGGCGGCATTCCGGGCATCCAGATGCTCGGCATCCCGAGTATGGAGGTCATGGAGTCGCGTGGGCGCATTCGCTGCGCGATGCGCTCTGCCGGATTCGAGATCCCGCGCTCGGGCATTACGGTCAATCTGGCGCCGGGCGATATCCGAAAGACCGGTAGCGGCTTTGACCTGCCGATAGCCATTGCGGTGCTTGCGGCCGATGGGCAGATTCCCCGCGACAATCTCGACCGCTGCCTCATTGCCGGCGAGCTCGGCTTGGATGGCACGGTGCTTCCCGTCAAGGGCGAGGTCGCGTTCCAGCTGCTGGCTCGCGATATGGGGCTGTCTTTTATCGCCGGTAGGTCCGACCAGCATGTTCCGCTTGCGGGCGTCGACTGCGGTTTTATCGATCATCTGTCGCAGCTTGCCCGCGGTATGGGCGAGGCAGCTCGGCATTATTTGGATTCCGAGGGCGTCGAGGCCTCTTTTGAGCCCGAGCTCGATTATGCCGACGTGTTGGGGCAGGAGGTCGCCAAGCGTGGCATGGCGCTTGCGGCGGCAGGGGAGCTGGGCTTGCTTATGATTGGGTCTCCGGGATCGGGCAAGACCATGCTTGCGCGCCGCATGACGGGTATCTTGCCCGAGCTTTCCGTCGAGGATCAGCAGGAGGCATTGTGTATCCATTCGGTCTTGGGTGAGAACATCGATGGCCTGCTTGCGGGGCATCGGCCGTTTCGTAGTCCCCATCACAGCATTTCGACTGCGGGCCTTATTGGCGGAGGGCGCCCGGTGCATCCGGGCGAGATCAGCCTTGCCCATGGCGGCGTGCTCTTTTTGGACGAGCTTGCCGAGTTTCCCACCGGTGTGCTGCAGACGCTTCGTCAGCCTATCGAGCGCGGCTATGTCAGAATCGTGCGCGTCGATGGCGCCTTTACGTTTCCCTCACGCTTTCAGCTGCTTGCGGCGAGCAATCCCTGCCCCTGCGGTTTTTTGGGCGATCGCGAGGTTCCGTGTCGTTGCTCGGCATCGATGGTCGAGCGCTATCGGTCCAAGCTGCGTGGTCCCTTGGCCGACCGCATCGACCTGATGATCGACGTGTCCCGCCCCGATCCGCAGGTGATTATCGAGGGCGCCGAGGGCATGTCGTCGGCCGAGCTGCGCGACTACGTTGTCCGCGGTCGGGCTTTTCGTGCCTGGCGCGAGACTCATATGGACGATGCGGACGCTGAGGCCGAGGACGATGAGTCCCGCTCTATCGATGGTGTTGTGTCGACCTTTGCGCTCGATCAGGCGGCGGAAACGTGCGTGCTCGGCCTGTCGAAGCGCACGCATCTCACGGGGCGCGGCATCGTGCGCCTGGTGCGCATCGCGCGCACGATCGCCGATGTCGCCGAAAGCGAGCGGGTGACGCAAGATCATGTGCTCGAGGCCGCGATGTATCAGGGAAGGAGGGACCAGTGATGGGTGAGGTCCGCTATGAACTGCATCCCGGTGATGGGCTGTTTCCCGCTACTGTTCTGGAACTTTCCGATGTGCCGCAGACGTTGTTCGTCCGTGGCGACCCGGAGGTGCTCTCGACGCCGGCGCTCTCGATTATCGGTGCGCGCAAGGCGTCTCCCTACGGTCTTGCCGTCGCGGAGCTTGCAGCCAAGGTTGCCGTGGAAGCGGGGGTGACGGTGGTCTCGGGCGGTGCGGTCGGCTGCGACCAGGCCTCGGGTTGGGCCGCGGTCAACGCCGGGGGCAGGCACGTCTTAGTTTTGGGTACGGGCGCCGACGTGGTCTACCCGCGCTCGAGCGCGGGGCTTATCGCCCGTACGCTCGATACGGGCGGCGCGGTCGTGTCCATCTCGCCGTGGGGCATGGGGCCGCGCAAGTTTGCCTTCCCGCGCCGCAACCGCGTGATCGCTGCGCTGTCGCAGGCGCTCTTTGTATCGGAGGCCGGCATGCCATCCGGAACGTTTTCTACCGCCGAGGCCGCCATGGACCTGGGGCGCGAGCTTCTTGCCGTGCCGGGTTCGATTTTGTCACCCGAGTCGCGCGGTACCAACTACCTCATTGCCAACGGGGCCTGCTGCATTATTGACGAGGAGTCCATCGAGGTGGCTATCTCTCGCATATACGGTACCCTGCGCTATTCGCGTCCTGATGCTCCTGGTATCGCAGATCTGGACCCCACGCAGCAGGCCGTGATGCATGCGCTCATCGCCTCGCCGCTCAAGGTCGACGACATCGCGGCACTCGTCTCGCTCGATGCCGTCGGCGTGCTCAAACTTCTGGGTTCGCTCGAACTCGAGGGCCTCATCGAGCGCATGATGGATGGAAGGTATGCGCCCTCCAAGTTTG
>CABSNH010000005.1 GCA_902478985.1 uncultured Collinsella sp. | reverse complement strand
TACATAACCCAGTTACGCTCGAGCTTGGTGTATTTCATGGACAGGGACCCTTCGTATTCGCCCGATATGCAGTTAGTTCATCGTACCCCAATTGTCCAGAACCGCCGGTAAGGATTCGGCAAAGGGGCACGCACGGGCCCTATTCCTCGCGGTCGAACTCCTCATCGGCTTCGAGCACGCGACCGCTGTAGTTGACGTGACTGGTCACGGCATCCATGTCACCGGTCTCGATAAAACGTGCGACCGTGCACTCGTAATCGACCAGCGCGCGATCAAAGACCTCGGGGAAACTCTCGTTCGAGACCTCGTCGGTAAAGGGATTCTTCCATGTCAGATGGCCCAGGTTACCGGTGCGCTCGGGCAGCTCCGTCGTCACGCGATGGGCAAGGCCGTCGAGCAGCGAGTAATCGTGCACCAAGCCCTCAACCAGCGAGATCGCGCGCGTCTTTGCGGAGCCGGCCGGCTCAATCGCGCGGTAAAGTCGCTGCATATTGGCAACGGCAGCACCGTACTCCCCCGCCGGAATGTCAATGCCGTACACGCGTCCGGCAACATAGCTCATCAGCACGCCGGCCACGCGATTGATGCGATCGGTGGTGACGATCTCGCCCGCTGGCGGGTAATCGTCAACCGTAGCGCCATCGCGTTTAAGCTGCAGCATCAACACATCCAGGTCGCTCTCGATCACGGCATGGACCTGACTGCTCGAATCCTCAAGCTCTGAGTCGGATTCCACGATGCCAAACTGCTGCTCATAGACAAAGGGGTGGGCGTTGCGGTCGAGCACGTAATGAGACAGTAGGCCCAGCGCAAAGGCACGACCCAAGCTGGCGTCGCGCGGCAGCAGATGCGACACGCCGTCGCGCAGGCACGCGAACTGGCGAGACATGCGCGACCGATGCATGACCTGTGCTAGCAGCGTGCAGTCGGAAACACGCGGTGTCAGAATGTGAAAGAAAAACGGGTCGGGGCCTTGGTTGCCCAAGATAAAGGCAATGCGCTCTTCATCGGACGTGATGACGCCCTGCGGAAGACGGTCGATGCTTTCCTCGCCAAACAGATGATGGGTGATAAGCGCGGGCATAATGATCCTTTCGATTTCATTCGATGCCACCCATTATGCCCACCGCGCGCCCATGCCAAACCTGCGATGGTAAACGACGGCACGCAGACCGTCTACGCAAGCCCCAAGTGTGCTTTAACCTCGGCAGCGCGACGGCGGGACACGGGCACCGTCGAGGTTACGCGATCGAGTCTGAGCTCCATAAGACCCGTGGAACCGATCTCGACATTGTGCACGTCTTCCAAATTGACCAGATAGCTGCGATGAACGCGAATAAAGCCCTCGGAGCCCAAGCGACGCTCGAGCGAAGAGATCGACTCATTGATCAGGTACGTTCCCTCGGCGCAGATGGCGTTGCAAAAATCGGCGCGCGCCTCAAAGTAGCAGACGTCTGCGGCGGGAATGAACACCTTTTTGCCCCCGCGGTCCACCGTCAGACGCAAAGGCTGGCGCGGAGCGTGGATAACACGACGGACACCCAAGGCTGCCTCGATCTTGTCGAGTGCCTTTGACAGGCGTGCGTCCTCGACCGGCTTGACGACATAATCGACGGCATCGAGGTTATAGGCATCGGCCGCATACTCGGCAAACGCCGTCACAAACACAACCACCGGCGGCGTCTTTAGGTTCTGCAGCGTCTCGGCAAGCTCAATTCCCGAGCGACCGGGCATGGTAATGTCTAAAAACAGCACGTCGGGCTTGTTCGACAGAATCGACTCCACGGCTTCGGTGACATTGCCCGCCTCGGCAATCTGGCCCACACGCGTATCCTTTTCCAACAGATAGCGTAGCTCGGCCCTAATGGGAGGTTCGTCATCAACCACCAAGATGTTCCAGCCTTCGGACATATGTGCTTCCCCTCTTTTTCTCTCAATCCAACCGCGTGCTACGCCGTCAACGGCGCGGGCTCATGCGGCTCGCCGTTCAGCTCGACGATGACCTGCGTTCCCACGCCCTCCTGGGACTTCACGCGCATGCCGGAATCTTCTCCGTAAAAGAAATGGATGCGCTGAAGCACGTTGAAGAGCGCCAGGCCGCAACCTCGCTTGACGGAGCCGTCGGCGGTAATGCTCTCGGGCTCCTCCAGGCGATGCTGCTCAAACAGATGCGCGCAGACTTCTTCGCTCATACCGATGCCGTCGTCCTCGACGATGATCTCCAAACCGTCATCGGTCTCGAAAGCCCTAACATGAATAGAAAGCGGCTCGGTCTCGCGCTGCGCGTGCTTAATGCAGTTTTCGAGCAACGGCTGCAAGATAAACGGCGGCACCATGCAATCGCGCACCTCAAAGTCGATATCGACCGAGACGCGCAGACGGCCGTCGCCATAACGAGCCTGCATAAGGTTGATATAGCGAGTGCCCTGTTCCACCTCGTGCTCGAGCGTTGTGAGGGTATCGGAATCAGAGAGCGTCTGACGGTAGTAATTGGAAAAGTCGATCAGCAGCGATCGCGCCTTGTCGGGCTCGGTTCGAACGAGCGACACGATCGTGCTAATGGTATTGAATAGAAAATGAGGATCGACCTGCGATTGCAAGGCGCGCAGCTCCACGCGGGCCGTAAGCTCGTCCTGGCGCTCGAGCTCAAAGCTCGCAAGCTGCGTGGAAATGAGGTCGGCAAAGCCCGAGGCAAGCGCCGTCTGGCGCATATCGATGCTGCTCAGACGGGGATAATACAGCTCGAGCGTGCCCACGCAATGCCCGCGCACGGTAAGCGGTGCGACAATACCGGCGCGCAGGCGCGGAAAGTAGCCACCTGTCTCGGTCGAGGCATCGCGCGAGAACACGCTTTGCTCACCGCTGTTGATCACGTTGAGCGTAGTCCGCAGCACCACCGGGGTGCCCGCGGGGCATTTTGCCGAGTCCTCGCCCCAGCTTGCCAACACCTGCTTGCCGTCGGTAAAGCAGATGGCAGAGGCGATAGTTTCGGACAGGATGATCTTAGAGGCGCCCAGGGCAGCTTCGGGCGTAAGGCCGCGCGACGTGTAGGCGAATATTTTTGAAGCGATGGCGAGCGTGCGGTCGGTTGCGCTCGATGTGAGGTCGTCGGGAACCACAAAGACGTACGAGAAGAAGAAGCACAGCATGACCAAGCCGGCAATGACGACAACGGCCGGAACGGGATTGGGATTATCGGTTAGATCCCAGATGAGCAGCAGGATAAGCAGCGGAACGACAATACCGAGCAAAATGGCTTGAACCACATGCTGAGCGGTACGAAAGACCTTGGTAGAGTTGTAGCTCTTGCCCAGAATCAGCCTATTGAGATCCACCGTCATCTCCTTCTTACCGACGCACCCCATAGCAATAAAGAGGGCCGCAAGCGACCCTCTCCATTGCATTATGCAATCAAATACTGTGTTTTACATCAAGCCATCGATGAACGGTAGCTTAGGCGCTGTACTTGTTTGCCTCGCCGAAGGTGCCGCCCTCGACAATCCAGCCGTCCTTCATGATGACGTCCATGTTGTCGGTGTTGAGCACGTGGATGTCGGCGGCGACGTCACCGTTGACGACCAGCAGGTCGGCGCACTTGCCGGCCTCGATGGAACCGGTCTCGTCCTCGATGTGACACATCTTGGCACCGTTGAGGGTGGCGCAGGTGATGGTCTCGACCGGAGTGAAGCCGATCTTGTCGACGAACTCGTACATCTCCTCGATGGAACAAGTGCCGTACGGGGTGACGAAGGAGAAGGAGTCGGAGCCGATCGTCATGACGACGCCGCGCTTCTTGGCCTCGCGCAGGCAGTCGTAGTTGCGCTGCAGCTCCTTCTCGACCAGGGTGCCCTCGTACTTGTCGTGCAGCTCGGGAACGTAGACGGGCGGATAGGTGGCGTACCAGGTGGGCAGGAAGGCGATCGTCGGAGTGAAGAAGATGCCCTGCTCGGCCATGAGGTCCATGGTGCGCTCATCGATATCGAAGCCGTGAATCAACTGCTCGCAGCCAAAGCGAACGGAATCGTAGGCAGCGGCGTGGTTGTTGTAGCAGTGGCTCCACACGGGGATGCCGACCATCTTGGCCTCTTCGACCACGGCCTGAATCTCCTCGGAGCAGTAGTGCTGGTCGCGGCCGGAGTCCCAGCGCCAGATGCCGCCACCGGTAGCCCAGATCTTGATGGCATCGGGGTTCTCGCGCAGGCGACGACGGACGGCCTTGCGCAGATCCCAAGGACCGTCGACCTGATCGCCCCAGGGGTGCGATTCCTTGTTGAGCTCCTGGCTGCAGTGGTGGGAGTCGCCGTGGCCGGCAACGCGGCAGAAGCCAAGGCCGGTGGCCAGAACGCGCGGGCCCTTGAAGACGCCCTTGTCGATGCAGTCACGGATCTGGATACCAAAGCGGCCGATCTCGCAGACGGTGGTGAGGCCGTGGGTGAGGCAGTCGTAGGCTTGCTTGACGGCGACGGCCTGCTTCTCGAGGAGCGGCTGCATGACCCAGTCGGTGTCATCGTCGGTCAAGTTGCCCGAGAAGTGCAGGTGGGTGTCGATCAGGCCGGGAAGGACGGTCTTGCCGGCGGCGTCGATGACCTCAACGCCCTCGGGAAGGTCCTGCATGGCGCCGGCGTACTCGATCTTGCCGTTGTCGTCGACGAGAACGAGGGAGTTCTCGACCGGCTCGGCGCCGGTACCGTCGATGAGCTTGCCGCCAACGATTGCATACTTAGTGGACATGGTTCCTCCTTATGGATCCATATAGTGGGCGAGGCCGTGTTGGGTTAAGGCCTCACAAAGCTACCCAAGTGGCGCCGGGTTCGGTGCGCGGAAGAGAGGGTCCCGCGCACCTGATCCGCCCCGGCTCGGCGTTACTTTTTGCGGGAATTGGTGAAGGCCATGAGAGCCAGGCCGACGGCCAGCCAGCCGATCACGATGCTCCACTCCACCATGTTGAGGGAGGCGGGAGAGAACGGAATCACGAGCAGGCCGATGATGATGGCGCAGGCAGCGATGGCGAGGCCGATGCCAAACTTGCCGCCGGGCACCTCGTAGGGACGAGGCAGGTCGGGCTCGGTGAAGCGCATGCGCAGGCAAGCGAGGGCGACCATGCCACAGGAGAAGATGAAGGCGAGAGCCGACACGTTGGTCAGAGGGATGAGCATGTTCTTGCCCAGGAACGGACCGACGACGGTGATGACGCCCAGAACGACGCAGGCAAGCTTGGGAGCGCCGGACTTGGGGTCGACCTCGGCGAACTGCTCGGGCAGCTGGCCCTTGCGGCCCATGGCGAGCATGATGCGGCTCGTGGCGCCGTAGAAGGAGTTCATCGGGCCCATGGGTCCAAGCGTGGCGATGACGAGCATGGCCAGGTACAGAAGCATGTTGATGCCCTTGAGGCAGGCAAGCGCGGGAACCGGGCTCTTAACAAACTCATGCCAGTCGAGGATGGTGCCGAACGAGTAGATGCAGACCATGTAGAAGCCGCCGGCGGCCAGCAGAGCCAGGGAGATGATCTTGCCGAACTTGTTCCAGTTGAGGCCCTCGGCTGCTTCCTCAGCCTGCTGAGGAATGGTGTCGAAGCCGGCGTAGAAGAACGGAGTCAGAACCAGGACCGACACGATGCCGGCAAACAGGCTGGTGCTCTCGGTAGCGGCCTTGCCGCCGCCAGCGCCGGTGACCTGGGAGAACACAGGCATGGCGTTGTCCGGCGAGCCGGTGAACAGCGAGACGCCCATGGCGAGCAGCATGCCGCAGAGCAGGGCCTTGGTCAGGAAGGCCTGGAGCTTGGCGGCCGAGCTAGCGCCGCGGAAGTTGAGGAAGATGACGTAGACTGCAAAGCCGAGCGCGATCAGCGTCGGGAACAGGTAGACGTCGGCCCCCAGTATGGTGTAGAGCTTGACGGCGCGCAGCCACTCAAGGCCGGGCAGGCTGCCGAACATCTCGGACACGAGGGTCGAAATAGCGATGGCCTCCCACGGGCACAGGATGCCGTTGCCCAGGGCCAAAAGCCATCCGGTGATGTAGCTCAGCGTACGGCCAAAGCTACGATCGACATACTCGACGATGCCGCCTGAGATGGGGATAGCAGCCGTGAGCTCACCGAAAACAGCTCCGACGGGCACGAGGAAGATTGCACCCAAGAGGAATGCGATCATAGCGGGAACGGGACCGCCGCCCACGACCATCCAGTCGCCGACCTGCAGAACCCAACCGGTACCGATGATGGCACCGAAACCGATGGTGAAGAAGTTCCAGAGCGAAAGCGTTTTCTTCATGCCGCCGTTATCCTCGACTGCAACTTCTGCGTTCTTGTCCGCCATTGTTCCCCTCCTTTCCTTTTTGACGCCCCTTGACGTCACCCCTTGCGCGGTCTGTTTTGCCGCGCGCTTTTATTTCGTGGCTTTAAGATACGGCCTTGGCACAGCAGCGCCGCTTGTAGCTCGACCGAAGGCAGAACTGCAAAACGAGCGGCGCCGTTTTTAGGACGAACGGCGGGAGACGTCATTCGTCTTGGACGCTTTCATCTTGTCTGCTTTTGAATACCTGTTGCCGTGACGCTTGGCGCGCGGCGCGGCAACGTTCATACCATTTGTCAGGCTTTTGGCGCACATACCCATGTGTCGTGCATCTTTTTATGTAGGATAGACAAGTTACACATGAGGCAAGGTGATTCGAATGGCATACGGATACAATGACGGCGACCAACGGCCACAAAGCGTGCGCCTTGCCGGCCGCACCACGCCAACGCCCAGAAGCACCTCTGACAACGACAACCCGCAGCGCCCCCAAGAGCAGCCCGGGGCTTCTTCGCGGCAGCAAAGCCGTACCGTGCAGCAGTCAGACCGCGTGAGTACGAGCACACGCCAACGTCAGACCGACACATTGCAGCCACGCCGCTACGATCGCCGTAAGACCGACTACTACGTCAAGCGCTCCTTTTCGCGATCTCAACGCGATCGCGGCAATTCCGCCCCTCACCCCGCGTCGCACACCACAAGCCACGCGCTTCCGGCCCGCCGCCTACGCCTTGCGCTTTGCTCCATCGCCGCCTGCCTCGTCTTTGTGTTTTTGGGATCCTGTATCTCCCACGGATCAGCCGGTCTTGAGCCCACTGCCGAGGACAAGCTGCTTAAAGCTCCCGTCGCGCCCGGTTACTCCTTTGCGTTCTCGACCCCACGCTCGCAATGGCAGGCCGGCGCCATGCCCCACATCTACCAAATTGACCCCGCATGGTCGGAGCTGCCCTATGCCGGCGGCACTATTCGCGAAAACGCTTGCGGTCCCACTTGCCTCACCATGGTCTATATCTTTAAGACCGGCCACACCGATAAGACGCCGGTCGATATATGCGCACTGGCCGAAGCCGGCAACTACGCCCCCACCGGTGCCACCGAGTGGTCGTTTATGACAGGCGGTGCGTGGCAGCTGGGGCTCAACGGAACACAGCTCTATAACGATCGCGAATCGATTACCCAAGCACTTCGCTCGGGTGCGCCCGTCATCGCCGCAGTGCGCCCCGGTACGTTTACCAACGTAGGCCACTACATCGTGCTCTACGGCATCGACGATGCCAACCAGATTGGCGTCTACGACCCCAACTCGGCCAGCCGCAGCGCCCGCCGCTGGGGCGTCGTAGAGGTCCTCAACGAAATCGAAGCCATGTGGGCCTACTACTAGTCATTGGGCACTCATTGGGGACAGACTTAAATGAGTACCTGGGAAACTGTGCCCCGCTTTGGACACTCATTGTGGGATGCGCTTTCCGCAGTTGATCGGTGCCACGCATTTAAGTCTGTCCCCAATGACCAGCCCTAGGCTGCCGGCAGGAAAGGAACGTCCCTAAGTGCCGGGTTGAAACAAAAGCCCCGCAGTCGGAGCGGACTGCGGGGCTCATGAAGAGAGGCTAGTTTGTGGGCGCTTTGCCTGGCGCCCACGAGAGAGGCAACAGAGTAGAGACTACTCGTGGATGCGGGTACCGGAGAGGCCGGCCATGGTCTCGGCAGCCTTGTCCAGGGCGCCGATGATGCAGGTGCGGCCCTTGCGGGAACGGGCGAACTTGATGGCAGCGCGGACCTTGGGCTCCATGGAACCCTTGCCGAACTGGCCCTCGTCGGCCAGGCGCTCGGCCTCGTCGGCGGTGAGGTCCTCGAGCTCCTCCTGGTTGGGCTTGCCAAAGTTGATGGCGACATGCTCAACGGCGGTCAGCAGGAACAGAACGTCGGCATCGCAGTCCTCGGCCAGCAGCTCGCCGCCCAGGTCCTTGTCGATGACGGCGGGAACGCCCTTATAGCAGCCCTTGTTCTCGTAGTCGCGGACGACGGGGATGCCGCCGCCGCCGCAGGCGATGACGATGAACTCGTTGTCGAGCAGGTTGAGGATGGAGTCAGCCTCGACGATCTTCTTGGGATCGGGGGAAGCGACGACGCGACGCCAGCCGCGGCCGGAATCCTCGACGAAGACCTTGGAAGGATCCTCGGCCATGAACTCCTTGGCCTGCTCCTCGGTGTAGAAGGGGCCGATCGGCTTGGTCGGGTTCTTGAACGCGGGGTCGTCCGGGTCGCACTCGATCTGGGTCACGACGGTTGCGGCGTGCCAACGCTTATAGCGCTTGTGCATCTCGCGGCCGATGCCCTGCTGCAGGTGATAGCCGATGTAGCCCTGGGACATGGCGCCGCACTCGGGCAGCGGCATCTCGGGGGTGCCGATGGCGTCGTGGGCAGCAGCGAAGGCGTTCTGGATCATGCCAACCTGCGGGCCGTTGCCGTGGGTGATGATGATCTCGTTGCCCTGCTCGATCAGGCCGAGGAGAGCGTGAGCGGTGTTGCTCACGGCCTCGATCTGCTCAACGGGATTGTTGCCGAGGGCGTTGCCGCCAAGGGCGACGACGATACGATCGGGCTTGCCAAGAGGCTTAGACATTGCTGGAATCCTTTCTGTAAAAGGCCTACAACCCATTAATAACCCGCGCCCGTGCGATACGCGAGTTTATTAAGGTTTATATTCTCTTTATCGCTCATTTTATTCATTTTGAAAATAGCGGAACGGTGAACGGTCGTTTTTGTCCGCTCAGCGTACAGAACACCAGCTCAGACATATCTACGTAATTTACGTGCGACTTTATTTAAATGAAGCGAGGATTATGTCGGATTATGCAAACTACATCTCTGCTAAACACAAAACGGACAGCGCAATATCTTACTCGCACTATACGAGATTCTATGCACTTATAAGTCGAGTATGCACCCCTGCAAAAACAAGGGGCTTTTCATCCAGCAAAAGGAATAAAGAAGAGCTCCGAAAAGACGGCAGCAACCCTGTCCTCCCCCGCGTCCCAAAGTGGCGCGAGGTTTCGCGGCAAAGCCGCGAAACAGCGAAGGGGACGGAATACCCGGCCAACTACGTCCTTCATCCGCCCACACAATCCGAGGACGTAGTCGTAGCAGGATCTGAGGGCTGACCTTCGCGGACACTCCGCAGGACGAAAGAACCCCCGCCGCACGTAGTGCGCAGCGGGGGTTCTTTCATGTCCGAGGACGTCCGCGAAGGTCAGCCCTCAGATCCTGCGGTGGGAGACCTAGGCCTCGTTGTACACCGTCTTGAGCTTCAGCAGGTGCTGATAGCGGTCCATAGCGGCCTGCTCATTCTCCTTGAAGAGCTCCTCGGCGCGCTCGGGGAAGGAACGCGTCAGCGAAGCGTAACGGGCCTCGTTCATCAGGAACTCCTGATAACCGCCCGCGGGCTCCTTGGAATCGAGCGAGAACTTCTTGCCGGCAGCAGCCTCGGGGTTGAAGCGGAAGAGGTTCCAGTAACCGCACTCGACAGCCTTCTTCATCTCGGCCTGGCAGTTCTGCATGCCACCCTTCTTGATGGAGTGCATCTCGCAGGGGCTATAGCCGATGATGAGGGACGGGCCGTCGTAGGCCTCGGCCTCATGGATGGCCTTGAGGGTCTGAGCCGGGTTGGCGCCCATGGCGACCTGCGCCACGTAGACGTAGCCATAGCTCATAGCGATCTCGGCCAGGGACTTCTTCTTGGTCACCTTACCGGCAGCGGCGAACTGAGCGACCTGGCCCAGGTTCGAGGCCTTGGAGGCCTGACCGCCGGTGTTGGAGTAGACCTCGGTGTCGAAGACGAAGACGTTGACGTTGTGGCCGGAAGCCAGGACGTGGTCCAGGCCACCGAAGCCGATGTCGTAGGCCCAACCGTCGCCGCCGAAGATCCAGAAGGACTTCTTGGTGAGGTAAGCCTTGTCGGCGAGGATCGCCTTGGAGGCGTCGCAGCCGCACTTCTCGAGCTCGGCAACGTAGGCGGCGGCAGCGGTCTTAGAGGCCTCGGCGTCGTTGACGGAGTCGATCCAAGCCTGACCGGCGGCCTTGAGCTCGTCGGACGGACCGTCAGCGGCGATGATCTCCTGCGTAGCAGCGATCAGCTTCTTCTGAACGGCCTCGTAGCCAACGGCCATGCCCAGACCGTGCTCGGCATTGTCCTCGAACAGGGAGTTGTTCCACGCCGGGCCGTGACCGTCCTTGTCCTTGCAGTAAGGAGCGGTGGCAGCGGGGTTGCCCCAAATGGAGGAGCAGCCGGTGGCATTGGAAATGAACATGCGGTCGCCGGCGACCTGGGTCACCAGACGTGCATAGGCGGTCTCGGCGCAGCCGGCGCAGGAGCCGGAGAACTCCAGGTAGGGCTGCTTAAACTGGCTGCCCTTGACGTTGGCCGCGATGAGCTCCTTCTTCTCGGAGACGTTCTCGACCATGTAGTCCCAAACAGGCTGCTGGTCCATCTCCTGCTCGGTGGGAACCATCTCGAGGGCGCCCTTGGGGCAAACCTTGACGCAGTTGGTGCAACCCATGCAGTCGAGCGGGGACACAGCCATGGTGAACTTCATGCCCTTGGCCTTGGGGCCCATGGCGTCGAGCGTGCGGGTAGCCTCGGGCGCGGCGGCAGCCTCGTCCTCGGTCATCGCGAACGGACGGATGGTGGCATGCGGACACACATAGGCGCACTGGTTGCACTGGATGCACTTGGTCTCGTCCCAGTGGGGAACGACCACGGCGACGCCGCGCTTCTCGTATGCGGAGGCGCCCAGCTCAAACTGGCCGTCGGCGCAATCGACGAAGGCGGAAACAGGCAGGCTGTCGCCGTCCATGCGATCGATGGGCTCGAGCAGGTTCTTGACCTGCTGGGCGATAGCGGACTTGGTCTCCTCGGAGAGCTCGACGGGAGCGGCATCCTCGGCGGTAGCCCAGTCGGCCGGAACCTCGAACTTACGGAAGGCGGTAGCGCCGGCATCGATGGCCTTGTGGTTGGCGTCGACGATGGCCTGGCCCTTCTTCATGTAGGACTTGGTAGCCGCGTCCTTCATGTACTGCAGGGCGTCCTCGGCGGGCAGGACCTTGGCCAGCGCGAAGAAGGCGGACTGGAGCACCGTGTTGGTGCGCTTGCCCATGCCGACCTTAGCGGCCAGGTCGATAGCGTCGATCAGATAGACGTTGACGTTGTTGTTCGCGATGTAGCGCTTGGCCACGGCGGGCATGTGCTCGGCGAACTCCTCGTCGCTCCACTGGCAGTTGACCAGGAAGGTGCCGCCCGGCTTGACGTCGCGGACCATCTTAAAGCCCTTAACGATGTAGCTGGGGTTATGGCAGGCGACAAAGTCGGCCTTGGTCACGTAGTACGGCGAACGGATCGGGGAATCACCAAAGCGCAGGTGCGAGACGGTGACGCCGCCAGTCTTCTTGGAGTCGTACTGGAAGTAGGCCTGGACGTACTTGTCGGTGTGGTCGCCGATAATCTTGATCGAGTTCTTGTTGGCGCCGACGGTACCGTCGCCACCCAGACCCCAGAACTTGCACTCGATGGTGCCGGGGGCTGCGGTGTTGGGCGCATCCTCGACCTCGGGCAGGCTCAGGTTGGTCACGTCATCGACAATGCCGATGGTGAACTCGCGCTTGGGCTCGTCCTTCTTGAGCTCCTCGAAGACAGCGAACGCGGACGCGGGAGGCGTATCCTTGCTGCCCAGGCCATAACGGCCGCCGACGACCTTGATGCCCGTCTTGCCAGCCTCGTAGAGAGCGGAGACGACGTCCTGGTAGAGCGGCTCGCCGATGGAACCCGGCTCCTTGGTACGGTCCATGACGGCGATCTTCTGGACGGTCTCGGGGAGAACGTCGACAAAGTGCTTGATGGAGAACGGACGGAACAGACGAACCTTGACCAGGCCGACCTTCTCGCCGTGAGCGTTGAGGTAGTCGATGACTTCCTCGAGCACGTCGCAGAAGGAGCCCATGCACACGACGACGCGGTCGGCATCGGGAGCGCCGTAGTAGTTGAACAGGCCGTAATCGGTGCCGAGCTTCTCGTTGATCTTCTTCATGTAGCCCTCGACGACGGCAGGGAGCTCGTCGTAGACCTTGTTGCAGGCCTCGCGGTTCTGGAAGAAGATGTCGCCGTTCTCGTGACTGCCGCGGGTGTGCGGGTGCTCAGGGTTGAGCGCGTGATCGCGGAAAGCCTGGACGGCGTCCATGTCGCACATCTCGGCAAGATCCTTGTAGTCCCACATGGCGACCTTCTGGATCTCGTGGCTGGTGCGGAAGCCGTCGAAGAAGTTAAGGAACGGGGTCTTACCCTCGATGGCGGCAAGGTGAGCCACCGGCGAGAGGTCCATGACCTCCTGGACGTTGCCCTCGGCGAGCATGGCGAAACCGGTCTGGCGGCAGGCCATGACGTCGGAGTGATCGCCAAAGATGTTCAGGGCGTGGGAAGCGACGCAACGCGCGGAGACGTGGAAGACGCCCGGGAGCTGCTCGCCCGCGATCTTGTACATGTTCGGGATCATCAGGAGCAGGCCCTGAGAAGCCGTGTAGGTGGTGGTCAGAGCACCGGCGCCCAGCGAACCGTGAACGGTACCGGCTGCACCTGCCTCGGACTCCATCTCAACGACCTTGACCGGGGTGCCAAAGATGTTCTTGCGACCCTGGGCCGCCCACTGGTCGACATGGTCGGCCATCGGGCTGGACGGCGTAATGGGATAAATTCCCGCTACCTCGGTGTACGCATACGAAACATATGCGGCCGCCTCGTTGCCGTCCATAGACTTAAACTTACGCGCCATATACCCCTCTCCTCTCATATAGGTATACAGGCCCCGGCGATTGCCGGGATGTTGGCGTGATGGGATTTTCGCTGTTGCCTCCAATCATCCGACAGGCAGACTGAGCAGCAGGTACATGGCATGGAGAGAAGGTGTTCCAAGGCGAGGGGCGGTTAATGCGCTCCACAGGCCCAGCTACCCGTCTTGCACATGGCCGAGCGCCGCAAAGGCCGCATGCCGGACGCTCCCGGGCACGCCCCGGCGATGGGAAGCGCCCGCAACGGAAATCCGCATGCGGGCTTATTGTACCCCGCCGCCAAGCCATATTTCGGCAAATATAGGTGGGCGGTAAAGGTTTACCTTAGGTGACTGCCGGGAGCAAAAATGATCCCTTGGGGACGGAGGAAAACGGATCACCGAAGAGGTGTTCGGCCCCGGTGATCCGTTTTCCTCCGTCCCCAAGGGATCATTTGGCAGGACTGGCTAGAGAGCGCCGAGGAGGATGGCGTAGGTGGTGGATTCGCCGAGCCTGAGCTCGTCACCGGGGTTGAGCTGAGCGGAGCGGCCGGGCTCGACCTGGGTGCAGACGTTCGTCGCGCCGTTTACCACCACGGTTCCGTTGGTGGACGACAGGTCCTCGACGTACCAGACATTTTGGCCATCGCACCACACGTGGGCATGGCGAGCCGAAACGTCATCGCCCACATCGGTGATATCGCCTTCCCCCGTCGCCAGCGCACCGATCTCCACGCCCTGCTCACTCGGCTGAATCCAGCGCGGAGCGCTCACCACGTAGCCGTTTTGCACGCGAAGCAGGCCCAGCGGATGCGCAGGCGCCGCCTCGTGATCGCCCGTGACCGTCGAGGTGCTCAGCGAGCGCGGCGTCGACGTGGCGCCGCCGCAGGTCGCATGAGCGTAGTCGATGGCATAGGTCACCGAGGATCGAACATCTGCCGAGCAACCGACGGCTACAAACAGCACCAGCACGGCCTCGGCACGTTCGGCGGGCATAAGCTCCGCCGCCTGCGACAGGCGCTCGACCGCATTGCGGTAGAGGCTCGTATCCTGATGGCATTCCTCGAGCGCCCGCACCATGGGCTCGCCGGCGGGGCCGCACACCATGTTGATCACCGCCGTGGCATTCATGGGATTGCGGCGGTGCAGGGCAAGATGCGACATGATGCGCGCGGCCGAGGTGCCGTAATCGGCAAAATAGCGCTCCTGCAGCGTGCCGACCGGAGCGCGCACGATAAAGCGCGAGACCCAGGAGCGATCAGCGGCGCGGCTCTGGGGGCTGCGGCCATCGGCCAGCGGACGGCTCGAAAGCACCATGCCACATAGCTCGATATGGCTCAGGTGCGCTGCGCGTTTAAAGATGTCGAACATGGCTCCGCACGGGGTGAGCTTGATTTGAGATGCCATGGCCTAGACCTCCTTGGTCGTTGAACTCGTATCGGACGACGTCTCGGTCGTCCCGACAAAGGCGCGAACCGCCGCGGCACCACCGGCAAGCGGCGTCACCGTCTGGGTTTTTGCGCGCCGCGGCGCCGCGACGGGAAGCTCAAAGGCAAAACCCATCGACAGCAAAAACCATACGAGCGCGTATGTTGCAATTAAGGCGGCAACAAAGCCGCTCGCTACGGCGCGCTGGGAAAACACGGTGCATGCAACCGCAATCAGCACCGGAACCTCGCAGGCAGAAAGCGCCAGTACGCCATGCAGGAACCCCGTGCGACGATCGTGCGCCATGGCGCCGGCGGCAATACCCGCCATGCCCGGCAGCGCCAGCGCGAGCGCGGCAACGATACCCGGCAGCGTACCGGACCACGAAATGTACCCCACGGCAACCGTCGCACGAGCACCAGACGCCAGCAGTGCCGCCGACACCACCACAACGGCCCATACGAGGCCGCAGGCAGACGCAGCGCCGATCATCGCAGCGCGACGGACCACGCGGCCGGACGCGTCCATGGGGCAGGGCGTGAGCGGCTCGCCGCGAAGCGAGCGACCGACGTTTTGCGCGTAGTGGTCGCAAAACGTCGTAAGCGCCGCCTCCACCGCGGCGGGCTCGGGACGATCGCCCTGATTACACGACAGGCAGGCCATCACCACATCGAACAGCTGAGCGTCGACAAACGCCAGCGCATCGCGCAGATCCTCGGAATTTGGATCGAGCCCCAGCTGCTGAGCCTGTTCGGCCGCGGCAAGTGCCACATCGGGCTCGCGTCGCAGCAGTTGCGTCAAGTCGCAGCCGGGCGCGTGGGCGCCGACGGGATAATCGGGCAGCGTATCCATCTTGAGACGATAAGGGCTGGCGATATCGCGCGTCTTTTTGCGCGAGCCCGAAGTACCCGACGTGCCCGGCGCTACTTCGTACGGCGCGACACCGGCGATGAGCTCATAGACCGTGCTCGCCGCGGCATACACGTCGATTGCCGGCGACATGCGCAAAACGCGCAGGTCGGCAATATCGTCGGTGAGCATCTCGGGCGGAGCGTAGGCAACCGTCGCGCGACGCAACGTGGCGTAGCGCTCTGTAAAGGACTCCCTGCCGCCGGTTCCCGCCACCGCAGAGGCGGGCTCGAGCGCCAGCGACGAGCCAAAATCGATGAGGCACAAATCGAACGTGCCTTCGGCAAGCTGTCGGTCGAGCGGCAGGCGCGCCGTGCGCACCATAATATTGGCCGGCGAGATGTCGCGATGGACGAACCCCTCCCCCACCAAGCTCATGCGGCAGAGCAGATCGAACAGGTCGCGACCCAGGCGCGCCGCCACGAGCGGCGACAGACGCCCGGCATCGTCCACGGCAAGGCGTGGGCGCAGGCGAGCGAGCGTCTCGCCCTCGACCCACTCCATGACAATCGCGGGCACGCCGTCGACCTCGCCCCACCCGTACAAGCGGGGAAAGCCCTTAAGGCCCGAAAGGGCACGATGGCATTCATATTCCTCGCGAAACGCCGCCTTGAACTTGGTGACCAGCGCCTCGTGGGCGACATCGTCATCAAATTCGTCGCGCGTTGGCAAGATGAGCTGCTTGAGCGCCACGGCCTCGCCCTGCGCGTTGACGGCACGCGTCACACGGCCGATACCACCACGGCGCATGGTGGCGTCATCGGCAAATAGCATCGTAAAACGGCGAAGGTAGGCGGGAAGCTCGTCCGTGCCCAGGGCGACGGCCGGCTCAAACCCGTCGACGCGCGCCAGGCGCAGGCCCACCATGGGATCACGGTTGAGCGACTGGGCTGCCGCAGAAGCGAGATCGTTCGTCATAGGGCGATCGCCGCCAGGCTATTGTTGAAGTTGTTAAGCGCAATGTCATCATCGCCGTAATGCCCCACCCATTGGCACAGGTTGGTGTAGCAGCCCCATAGGTTGGCGTACTGCCGATACCACTTTGAGTGGGGAGAAAACGTTTGCCGGCCAAACTCGGCACGGATGACAAACATATCGTTGGCCAGGCTATCGCACGGCCCGGTATCGCCTGTTGCGTTATAGGTCGAGACCGCGCTATTTGCCCGAGAGACATAGCCGTCGAGCATATTGCACTTGGTCACGAGCCAGCTGTGTATGCTTTCCTCCTCGGCAGCCGAGAGGCCACCCGAGCCTGTGTCGCCGCTGGCACCGCCGTCCGTCGAGCCGCCACTCGAAGATCCACCGCCAGAGGCGGGACCCGAACCGGAACCGCCGTCCGAGCCCGCCGAACCGGTGCCAGAACCGGACCCGTCCGAGCCGCCGGGCTTACCCGCCTGCTGCGTATCCCGCTCCTTCTGCTGTTCGGTCTTGTTAACGACAGAAGCCACGCTGTTATTGGAAAGCTTCGTAATGACCTTGGTGTTGGTGAGCACGATGGTCTTGCCGTTTGCCAGCGTGATCTCGTTGGACGCCCGCTCGCCCTCGTCCGCGGGATCGACGCCAAACACGGTGCGCCCGACCACGCTCGCCCACGCATATCCAGTTGTCGTTCCCAAGTCGCTTTTGGCCTTGCGCCCAATATGCAGCTCGCGCGCAGCATGCGCCTGTACCATGGACGGCACCGTCATGCCGTAAGCAGAAACACCCGCCACGACCAGCGCCAGCGAGCAAGACAGCAGCACGTACGCCCGAGGCGCCAGGCCCAACCGGCGCCGCATACGCACCGCGGCGCCATGCTTTGTCTGAGTGCCCCCGGGCCGCATGCGATCTCCTCCAACAAAAACACGCCGCTCGAAAGCGGCGCATTCATTCAAACCCATAGTTGAGTGTATCAGCGAACACAAAAGGTTGCGCAACGAACGCGCAAATACGGGACGCGAACAGGGGCATCCACGCGATAAGCGGATGGAAAGTGCATTTGTTGCACAACAAATGCACAAACATGGGGCCAATTATGGCAACCGCGTGCAACGCGCAGGGAAACGCGAGGTCGGTGGACCGATATCTAGATCCTAGATCGCGCGGCGGGCCTCGATAGCGCGGCCGAGCGTGAGCTCGTCGGCATACTCCAGGTCGCCACCCACGGGCAGGCCGCTCGCCAGACGCGACACCTCGACGCCCAGTGGCTTGATGGTGCGAGCAAGGTAGCTCGCCGTGGTCTCGCCCTCGATATTGGGGTTGGTGGCGATAATGACCTCGTGGATATCCTCATGGCCCAGGCGCGCCAGCAACTCGCGGATATGCAGCTGCTCGGGACCGATCTTGTCCATGGGGCTGATCACGCCGCCCAACACATGGTAGAGGCCGTGGTAGCTGCCCGTGCGCTCAATCGCCTGGACATCGCGCGGCTCGCCCACCACGCAGATGCGGGTGGTATCGCGCATCGGGTCCTGGCAGATGGAGCACTCGTCGGCCGTGGCGTAGTTAAAGCAACGGCTGCAAAAGTGGACCTCCTGCTTGACGTCCAGGATGGCCTCGGCCAAGCGGCGGGCCTCCTCGGCATCGGCCTCGAGCAGGTAATAGGCGATGCGCTGGGCCGACTTGGGACCAATGCCCGGCAGACGACCCAGCTCATCGAGCAGTTTTTGCAGACTGTGATTCGCACTCATTATATGCGTGTCTTAGAACGGCATGCCCGGGATGTTGAGGCCGCCGGTGATGGCGCCCATCTGCTTGTTGGCGAGCTCGTTGACGCCGCGGACGGCCTCGTTGACGGCAGCCATGATCATGTCCTGCAGCATATCGACGTCCTCGGGATCGAGCGCATCAGGGTCGATGGTGAGGTTGACGAGCTCCATCTCGCCGTTAACGGTCACCTTGACCATGCCGCCGCCGGCAGAGGCATCGACGGTCTGGGACTTGAGGTTTTCCTGCGCGGCGGCAAGCTGCTCCTGCATCTTGCGGGCCTGCTTCATCATCTGCTGCATGTTCATACCGGCCATGATGGCTCCTTTACGTGCGGCCGCGCGACGAGCTGCAAAGGCAGCCGGGACGCGGCGGGACTTTCAAACGCAAAAATCGTACCACGGCGCGGGGCAAGCGAGCGGGGCGGACACGCTACCCCAGTCGATATACATGTCCTGGAGTGCAAGCCGCGCCCAAAGATTATGCAAAGTTGAATAATTCGCATCTACATAATATCGAAAGCTAAATCTTGTAGAGCCGGAACCCGGCATTTGCTGCATCCAGCTAGATAGCAAAATGCTAAACCGCCGCTCGAGGTGGCGCTCATGACGGCATGGTAAAATTTGATTGTCAAAGATAGCAATTTGGAGGTGCCCCATGAATGCCCCCGACGCGCTCCAAAACATCCGCTCAAAACACCCCGTTGCATATGTGGTTCTCTATCTCTTTGTCGGCTGGGCACTGCTGGTTGTCATCACCCATGCCATAGCCTTTGGAGCAGAACTACTGATAGCCAGCTCGGACCAGCCCGTCGTCAAATGGGAAGCGACCGATGAGTGCACCGACGGAACCCGAACCATTTACTACAACAGCCCGTCCCTCTACCAAGAGTTCAAGGTCAAGATAAAGGACTCCAAGATTGTCGATGCCGAACTGGGCTCTTTATTTACAATCGGAGCAACCGTCAACGCCGAGCAAGTCGAATACACGGACAGCCATGCGACATATCGTATCGACCTCAGCATCCTAGGCCGACCGTCACGCGCCTGTCTGCTCGAATGCGATATACGCGGCACCACACTACACATGTCCGAAATACAGATGCGCCCGGACAAAGAGATCTCTTCTTGAGCAGCGTACCCGCCCGCACAGTTACTCCACCGGTTTGAAGATGGTGGCCTGTCCAAAGACGTTGCGGATGAGGGCCTTGGCCTCATCCTCGGTCTGCGGGATGCTCGGGGCTGCGCCCTGGTGGCCGAAGGGACTGCCGGCGCCGGGGTTGGACTCCCAAGGGGCAGCGGGGGCGTCATCGCTTGTGGGAGCGGACGTCGCAGCTGCGGGAGCCGCGGCTGAAGCGGCAGGGCTGGGCGCAGGCACCGCGGCAGGCACGTCGAACGGAGGAAGATCCTCCCCGCTCGTATCGCCGGCAAAACCGCCGACCATGGCGTCGTCGTAGGGCACCTGCTCAGATTCCCATGGCGCAGCCTGCGCAGACGGCTGAGTCTTGGAAGCGGACGCGCGCTCGGGCGCTCGGGGCGCGGGTTCGGTCGGGAGCTTACCCGTAGCGGGGGCGCCGGCGGGGTTGTCGGAGCGCAGCCAGGGGGCCTTGGCCAGGTCGGATGACTCGGGCGCAGGCGCGGCAGCGGGCTTGGGCGCGGGGACCGGAGCAGCCGGTTTGGGCGCAGCGGGTTCAGGCGCCGACGGGGTCGGTGCCGCTACCGGTGCCGCTTTTGGCTGCATCGCGCTGGCGTTCGAGGATGCAGGGGCCGCCGAGGACACGGGTTGCGGGTCCGCAGATGCCGCAGCCCGTGCAGATGGAGAATGCTCCTCATGTTGAGGAGCCGGCGTGCCACCCCCATCCAAGACATAGTCGACGGTGCGACGACCGAAAACCGCACTGACTGTCGGCAAAAACACCGCCTGTGTATCAGCACGCCCGAGCATCTTGATAGCAAATGCCGTAGGGAACGAGACCGTGAGCTTAGAACCATCGTCTGCCGTAGCGCGAGCGTTCAACAGGAGAGCCGCATAAGAAGGTTGTTGGGCCTTGACGCGCTCGACGACCTCGGCCCATTTGCGCTGGAGCTCGCCGGCATCCTCAACCGCGGGGGTCTCGGCGGCGCCGGCGGCAGCAACCTGGGCGGCGTTGTTGAGCTGGGGCTTAGGTGCCGGAGCGGCGGCAGGCGCGGGAGCCGCAACGGGCTGAGACATCGGAGCCGATGCAGGCTGAGATGTCAGCGCGGCAGGCTTGGGGGTCGGCGCGGGCGCAGGCTGGGTCGCCGGAGCGGCAGTGCCTCGGTCCCAGGGCATGCCGCCCTGGCGCGCAGACGCAGCGGCGGGCACGGCAGATGCCACAGGAGCGGCAGCTCGGGCACCCGAGATCAGTGTCGGCTGTTGCATCGCCGCAGGTGCAGCCGCGACAACCGCAGGCGCGGCACCTGCAGCAGCCACGCTCGCCGGCACCGCGGCGTTGGCGACCATGACCTCCAAGCGCGCCACGCGCTCGGCCAGGGCCTCAATGGTCAGATCGGCCTCGGGACGTGCCAGGCGCGTGCAGGCGATCTCGAGCACCAGGCGCACGTCACTCGCGCCCCTCATCTCCAGCGCGGCATCGTCGAGCACCGTCAGCACGCGGGCCAGACGGTCGGCCGGATGCTCGCCAAAGGCAGCAGCCTCGGCAGCAAGCGCCTCGGCCTGCTCGGCCCCGCCCTCAAACAGCTCGGCACGGGCACCGGCAACGCAGGCCACATACACGTCACGCACATGCGCCACCAGGTCGCGCGTCAGCTCAAGCAGGTCATTGCCCTCCTCGACCTGTGCGCGAATGAGCCCATAGAGCTCAGCAATATCACGCTCGGCGATGGCGCGCGCAAACTCGCCCAGAATCTGGTCCGAAACTTCGCCCAAAAGCGAGCGGGCATCGTCCGCGTGCACGGTACCGTTGCCGAAGACGCTCAGCTGCTCCAGCGTGGAGAGCGCGTCGCGCATGCCGCCCTTGGCATGACGCGCCACGATAGCCAGCGCCTCGTCGTCGTAATCGAAGCCCTCCTGCTCGCACACGTAGGACAGGCGATGCTCAATATCCTCGTTGCCGATGCGATGAAAATCGAAGCGCTGGCAGCGCGAGAGGATGGTCTCCAAAATCTTTTGCGGGTCGGTGGTGCACAGCACAAAGATCACGTGCGCCGGCGGCTCCTCGAGCGTCTTGAGCAGCGCGTTGAACGCCGCCGTCGTGAGCATGTGAACCTCGTCGATGATATAGATCTTGTACTTGCCGCGCACCGGGGCAAAGTTGACGGAGTTGATGATCTCCTCGCGCACATTGTCCACGCCCGTGCGGCTTGCGGCATCGAGCTCGTAGACATCGGGGTGGTTGCCCTCGGCGATGAGCTCGCACTCCTCACAGGTGCCGTCGGGCATGCAGCCGCTTGCACCCTCGGCGCGCGCCGCCTCGGCGTTGCGACACAGTAGCGCCTTGGCCAGAATGCGCGCCATGGTGGTCTTGCCCGTGCCGCGCGGTCCGCAGAACAGGTACGCGTGGGACAGACGCCCCTCGGTGATGGCGTGCTCGAGCGTCGAGACGATATGCTGCTGGCCCACCACGGAGTCGAAGGTGAGCGGGCGATACTTTCGGTACAACGATTCCATGGGTGCTCCCCCGGGTATACTGAGTCTTGTTGCCGCGACGGCCATGCGGTCGCACGGCATACTTCACTCATAATAACCCGTACGGCGAGCCCGCCGCGATAGGAGTCCAAAGAGCATGGCAGACGCAGAGAGCAACCTCGTTCCCTCCGAAGCAGCCGACCAGGTCGAGGTCGCGCTCGAGAAGCAGGCCGCAGCCGACGACGGCATCCTGTACCTCAACGAGTACCAGTACGAAAACGACCTGGTCACCGACTTCGCCCGCCTGGTCGCCTCACCCAGGCGTCGCGGCTCGCTGTATGTCGCCGCGGCAATTGCCGCGCTGCTCGGCATTGGCATGCTGGTGGCCGGCGGCAACTGGATCAAGTTTGGCGTCGTCCTGATCGTATTCGGCGCCTTTTTGGCCTGGTGGAGCAAAAACCTGCACCACACCCTCGCCCGCGACTTTATCGATGCCGTCGAGGCCGACGAGTCCATGGGTGGCCGCTATCGCCGCGTCGCCGCCAACGAGGACGGCCTGATGGTTTGGGGCAAGAGCGGCAAGTCGCAGTTCTTCCCGTTTGAAAAGCTCGACCACGTGCTCGACGGCGAGCGCATCTTTGTAGCCATGTTCGCCGACCAGGGCGTGACGATCCCTAAGGACACCTTTGTCCGCGGCAATGCCGAGCAGTTTGGCACCTTCCTTAAGGCGCGCATTAACAAAAAGCTCCGCATCGAGACCAAGAAGAAGAAAATGAAGGCCGAGAAGGCCGCAGCCGAAGCTAAGCAGGGCGACAAGGCCGACAAGCCCCAGGACAACAAGGGCAAGCGGCGCAAGCAGAAGAAGAGCAAGAAGAAGCGCTAGGGCCGAGCGCCACTGCGAAGGGAATCTCATCCCGCTTCAGCGTAGGATGAGGCTCCCCCAACAGGGCCTTCGAGCTATTTAACTTCAAACCTGAAGAGCCTTCGCTCCGGCAGATCGGTCATCTTCATCGTATAGGTCCCGGGAAACGCTTTCTCAAAACGGACGGTCTCGTAACCTTCGAAATAGTCGTTGGTGTTTTGCATCATGAATGGGACGAGTAACTCGTTCTCCGCCCCAACCTGTACAGCAAACGCAGCAGAACCGCCCAGAGCCGGCATTGCCTGCGTTATCAGATCGGTATTGACCACAAAGTCATAGTTTGGCGCAGACTCCGGCACCAAATGCCAAACATACGTTTTGATTCCGCCTTCGACATTGTCCTTATTCCTGACACGCATCTTTACGGCGATAACACACGTGATGTCGGCGTCCTTCAATTTCGTTTTCGTATCTACGATGCCATATTTTGAATAATCATCATGCGCACGCTTGAGATACTCGCGCGGCGTGAGCAGCTCTGCCCCGTCTATGCAAAACGAATACCCGTCAGTCGCCACATCCTTCGACCCCAGAAACGCCCCATCCATCGAGAGCCATTCGCCCTCCGCGTAATATTTCTCAGGAATGACCGTCCGGTTCCCGTTAACGACGCTCACCCTCATGCCCGCAATGCCGGTAGCAGCACAGCCGAAAAGAGCAAGCACCGCCCTTCTTGTCCACAGGGCCTTCTTCATCGCGCTCACGACCTTTCCCGAACTTTCACAACGGCACCGTCGCGCATGCAGTAAACACGATCGGCCAGCTCCTCGAGCACCTCTCCGTCATGGCTGGACAGAATAACCTCGCGACCCGTTGATGCCGCCATCGCCACAACGCGCTTGAGCATTTCCACGCCCGCTTCGTCGAGGGCATTCGTTGGCTCATCGAGAACAAGCAGCTTCGGCTTTTCCATAATTGCCGCAGCTATCCCCAGACGCTGCTTCATCCCAAGCGAGTATGCTCGGAACTTCTTTTTTTCGTCTGCATCGAGCCCCACGAGCCGCAGGGCAGAGCGAATGTCCTCGGGGGTGGCAACGCCATTGATTTGAGCTATGAGCTCCAGATTGTCGTAACCAGACAGATATCCTAAAAAGGAAGGCGCCTCTATCAACATCCCCAGACTCGGCGGGAACGAGATGTCCGCCCCAAGCCTTTGGCCATCGATAGAGATTTCGCCTTCGGTAGGCTTGATCAATCCGCAGACCGCTCGCATAAGCATGGTCTTACCCGAACCGTTTATCCCCTGAAGCCCGACCACAGTCCCAGGGTCAACCTCGATGGACACGTTGCGCAGAACATCGTTTTTGCCCATGCGCTTCGATACGTCCCTAACGATCACGCTCATATCTTGTCCCCCTTTTCTATAAGGTCGGCCCTTCGAAACCACAGTCCACCCAACGATAGGCATAACGACATAATCACAATTGAAAACAAGCCACTCGAGCCCGCCGCGATTCCCTCTTTGACAATTCCGCCCCAGCGCAACAGCATCAAGGCATTTCCCAGCAGCGCCCAATGCCGCGCATATGCCGAGCAGATCAGGTAGCTAATTAAAACCACAAACGAGACCGACGACCCAAGCACAAACCCGACCGCTGCCTGCGCAAACGCAAGCGCCTCGAAAGCAAGAAAGAGTCCTGCGAAAAACGGCAGCGCATCTGCCTCGGCAGCTTTGAGAAACCACGGCGCCAAATTAGCCAGCTGAAGCGACTCGCCATGGATGACCGCGCTGAACGAGGAGCTCACCATCAAGCTCCAAATCACAACAGAGCAAACCACCACGAGCAGCGAAAATGCTGTTATCGCCGCCACTGAGATAAAACGCGAGACCCACCAAAGGGTTCTCGCCCGGCATCGGACAAGCGTTTGCAAACCAAACCCGTGCAACGATTCGGCGGGATAATCGAGTGTTGTATAGAGAATAAGCAGAATGAGAAATAGCCATCCTAGCGGAGGCACAAACATGACCCCGGGCCTAGGCTCAAACGGAGCAGATCCGGCAAACACGAGCGCAAGATTGTCCGCAAACCCCAAGGCATCCGTCCTGACCCCATACACAGAAGACAAACCGTAGGCGTACACCAGGTTCGCAACGGTCACTGCCGCAATCGCAATAAAGGTAATGATGTTCTTCTTCAAAACGGTCCTCAGGTCCGCGGCGACCAGCCTAAACAGCATCAGACCATCTCCCGCCTTTTCCACGCCCCAGAAAAAGCCAACGAAGCAAGGGTCAATAATATGATTTCCGCAAAACCGGCTCGAATGTCTGGCCAGTTATTCAGCGATTCCGACCTGATGCTGTTGAAGATATTGCAGTTAAACCCCACACAAGCCATTACGCCGAAGATCCAGCCATTTGCAAAATGCCACGCAACCATTAGCAGATACGGGACAATTATCGCTTTGATTCTGCTACGAAACAAAATTGAGAAGCCAGTTACAGCCATGGATAAAGTCCCGAGCGTGACCGCATCGAACAGCGTGTATGCAAGCACATATAACAAAGGATGTGAATAAAATAGACCGGAGAAATAGCTATGTAGGTAAAGCCCTACGTAGGTCGACTCATCGACCCGAGGAAGATACGCAGGAAAAAGCATCGAGACAATCAGGAAATTGACGAGCAGAGGAATGGCAGTCACTGTAAACGCGGAGAGGAAAGCAGACAGCACCTTTACGTTCACGTATGCCTTTCTGGAAACGCGCGTGCATATCTGCATGTCATAACCACTCAAACGCTCAAAGAGGCACGACCAAGATCCGGCCAACATTGCAAGCAGGGGCAGTGCATAGAAAAACACCGACGCAGACAGTGGCGCGTTCGCGCTCACAACAATCCAGTTACCGAAGCTGCTTTCACGTGTTTGACCGAGATAGTTTTTGGCTTGCATGCCAACGCCGTAACCAAAAGAAAGAAGGTTGTGACGTTCTTTTTCCAAATTTGCCCACGGCTCCAGCGCAGCAGCTATTGCAACTGCGACTGCAATCAAGAGAGCAAAGATAAAAGCTGGGCGTCTTATCGTTTTCGACAGCTCATATCTTACGAGCCTTTGGTTCATACGTCCTCCTCCCCCTTCCGACCCAGAAAGCCGGAAGGGAGCCAATTCAAACAACTATGCGGGAAGCTTGCGGAAATGCCCGACGCAGTCGGGGCTCCATACACCAATAACAGTGCCGTAGCCAGACTCCGCCCATGCAGTCAGTCGCGCCGCAGATCGCCCGTTCTCACGGACGAGGTTATACATTTCCCACTGTCCCTTGTGATTCGAACGATACGTTCCCTGAGTACAATTCATGCTGCCGCTACCGCTTGTGTTATACGCACCGTCTGTATATAACCGAAGCGGATTTCCCGTATAACCTTGGATATCCAGATAGAGCGATGAGGAATCATCCTTTTGACGGTAGCCAGTTGCACTCGTCCCGGCACATTGAAAACTAAATGCCCTATCGGCATTGTTCGTACAGGTCGTAATTCCCGTATCGGCGTTTTGAGTAATGCTAGAAACCTGAGAGGTGTCAAACTCCTCTTGCGCGAACGATGCAGCGGGAACCCCTAGGGACAGACCCGCAGCAATCGCCAACCCGACTCCGATTCGAGTAATAGCGCTCCTTGGCTTAATCATGGCCTTCTCCAATCAAAAGCGGCTAACAATGCGTCGACGCACAGCAACCTTTGCATGAATGGAGAAAGATGTCTGTAAACACTCGCTATTGAGTTGATAATCCAGGCGTTTACACGTTATCTACCTGCGATAACAATGAAATAAGCTCTGCTTTGTTCTTGATCTTCAACTGGCGATAGGACGCGGATCGCAGCGCTTGCACCGTAGATGCAGCGTAACCGACATCCTGCGCAATGGTCTTTGTCGTTGTGCCCTCTGCCGTCATCAACAATATTCGGGCCTGAACATCGGACAGGGCGCGCGACGTAAGCAGAGCCAGCCGGCGCACGTGAGCTGCTTCGGTGGACCCGTTCGCACGGTACTTCAAGACGGCCTTCTCGTCCTCAACCGAGCGTACGAGCACGATGTGCGTAACGAGCATGGGCACAGACCAGCAAACAATCACCGTTGCCACGACGACATTGACGGCCGAACTTTGCCCCAGCAACGACGCAAGGAACAGAGGCTCGAAAACCGTCAGATCCTGCACCATGTTGAGCAAGACAACCCAGACAGGAGCCGCCGCCCCAAAGCAAAGCATCCATATCCCAAGCATTTTGCGCTGCGGACAGCTACGCAGCACTATGTATGTGAGCAACATCCCCGTCAGCACCGCGAACCCATGGATTCGCCCCCTAGTGGCCGCATGGATTAAAGTAGCCGCACCTATTGACACCAACGGCACGATAGCCCGGACACGGGCATGCACCTTAAACGGACGCAGCCCAACAGCGAGCGAGACCGTAGATGCCACGCCGCACAGCAGGACCGGCGCAGCCATCAACGGATCGCATATACACCTCCATGCCGCGATATAGACAAAAGACCATTCCACGGCAGACAGCACCGCCCATACGCACGGGCTTCCGAGCCCAATCGCCCCATCCGTTCTAGTCAGCGCAACTTCACGATTCAGTTTTTCACCCGCGTAGTGCAGCGACAGAAGCAGTCCGAGACCCAATGCATAGCTTGCGAGAGAAAAGGCGACTGCCCGCGAAACACCGGATCCCCAATCGCTATCCGCCATTACCAAGGGGCCCGCCGCAAGGAGGATAAAAAAAGATGTGAGCAGGTATCGAAACAGCCGGCGCGTCCGAACTGATGTCAACATATCACCAGCATGCCGCTGCAGCAGACCAGGCCCTGTAGCATCACCCTCACCCGCAAACAATGCCACGAGCTCGCGTGAGCCCGCAACCGATGCCTTCCCGTATGCTCGGTGAAGCGTTGTTCGCACCGTCGATGGCTTCGTACCCGTCTCCCTGGCAATTTCCGCCGGCGTTTTCCCTTTGAGCAGCAGTCGAACAAACTGCTCTTCTCGAGGCGACAGGGCAGGGGAAAACACCCCCGCATCGAATGGGTCGGACGTGCGAGGGGTATCCGAATTGTTGTCCCGTTTCTCCCTCAGCAATGTGCATACGAAGGCGGCAACAGCAATAGCGGACCCCATCGACAGTGATGCAATGACTGCGGCATCGCTTGCAAAGTATGCCACCTCGACAGCCGGAACAAGGCCAATGGGAACTGCTACGAGCACAGAACGGGCAAACACGTCGCCCTGCCCCCGACCAAAGGCGCGGGGACAGCAAAGCAGCGGGACCGCAGCCAATACGAGATAGACCAGCGGAATTAAAAGCACGAGGCCAATTGATGCGGCCGTTACAGAGGGCATCCCCCATGGCTCGGGAACGACTCTCCATGAAATTCGACAGCAAAACAGCAGGCAAGACAGGACAACTATTGTTTCTGCAAAAAGCGTGCTCTGCGATCGGCGGGTCCCCCTTTCGCCGTCCCGCGCCGCCCCCCGTATCAAAGCTGTCTCTTATACACATCTGACGCTGCCGAC
>CABSNH010000004.1 GCA_902478985.1 uncultured Collinsella sp. | reverse complement strand
AGATGATGGCCAACCTCAAGCTGCGCTCCGACTTTACCTTTGCCATTCGCGAGGCGCTGCACAACCGTGAGTTCATGGAGGTCGAGACACCCTCCCTGTTCAAGTCCACGCCCGAGGGCGCCCGTGACTTTATCGTTCCCAGCCGCATCCAGCCGGGTAACTTCTACGCGCTGCCGCAGTCCCCGCAGCTTCTGAAGCAGCTGCTCATGGTCGGTGGCGTCGAGCGCTACTACCAGGTTGCCAAGTGCTTCCGCGACGAGGACCTGCGTGCCGACCGTCAGCCCGAGTTCACCCAGGTCGATATCGAGATGTCCTTCGTGGACCAGAACGACGTTATGAGCGCGCTCGAAGAGGTCCTGGCCGATGCCTTCGGCCGCATGGGCGTCGAGATGCCCGCGCCGCTGCGTCGCATGAACTACTGGGAGGCCATGGACACCTATGGCTCCGACAAGCCCGATACCCGCTATGACATGCACCTGGTCGACCTGACCGACATCTTTGCCAACTCCAAGTTCAAGGTCTTTGCGACTGCCGCGAACGAGGAGGGCTCTGTCGTCAAGGCCATCAACGCCAAGGGTGCCGGTGCCTGGGCACGTGCCAAGATCGATAAGCTCGCTGGAGTAGCTTCCACGTTTGGCGCCAAGGGCCTGGCCTGGATCGCATTCCGCGAGGACGGCTCCATCAACAGCCCCATCGTCAAGTTCTTCTCGGACGAGGAGATGGCTGCCCTGCGCGAGCGCATGGACGTCGAGCCCGGCGACCTTGTGATGTTCGCCGCCGGTCCGCGCCTGCTCTCTGACGAGATCCTGGGTGGCATGCGTTCCCACATGGCCAACGCGCTCGAGATCAAGCGCGAGGGCCATGACTTCCTGTGGGTCGTCAACTTCCCGCTGTTCCATTGGGACGAGGACCGCAAGGCCTATGCTGCCGAGCATCAGCCCTTTACCCTGCCGACCGAGACCGACATCGCCAAGATCGAGGCCGATCCTTTGGCGGCCGGTTCTTGCACCTACGACTTTGTCATGGACGGCTTTGAGGCCGGCGGCGGCGGTATGCGTATCCACAACGCCGAGATGCAGATGTCAATGCTCAAGCTCCTGGGCTTTACCGAGGAGCGCGCCGAGTCGCAGTTCGGCTTCCTCATGGAGGCGCTCAGGTTTGGTGCGCCCCCGATGGGCGGTTTCGCTCTGGGCCTGGATCGCGTGTGCATGCTGCTCACCGGCTCCGACTCCATCCGCGACGTCATGGCGTTCCCCAAGACGGCCAGCGGCTCCGACCTTATGTCGGGTGCTCCGAGTGCCGTTAGCGGCGCCCAGCTCAAGGACGTCAGCCTGCGCCTGATGTAGGCAAGCGGCTACATATTGCCTGTAACGAGGGAAGGACGCGTGCCTTCCCTCGTTTTTGTGAGACGGAGGTGCGCCGGTAACGTACAATAACTACCACGTGGCTGGGTTTTGCCGGCCGAATGTGTGATGTCGTGGGAGGGGACATGGTCGAGTTTACAAAGACGATTAAAGATCCGTTGGGACTACACGCCCGCCCGGTTGCGCTGCTCTATGACATCATTGCCAAGCACCGTAGCGACGTGTCGGTCAGCATCGGCGACCGCCATACCGACGGTCGCGATGTCATGGGCCTCATGGCTCTCTACGGCGAGTGCGGCGAGAGCGTCGTCTTCCGCGTTTCGGGCGTAGACGAGGCTTCCTGCGTTACGTCGATTAGAAACCTCTCGCTTTAAGCATGACTGGGCGCGGCAAAGGACAGCTCTTTGCGGTGCCTCTTTTGTTTCATATAGGAAACTTTTTCGAAATCTGAATAGGGACCCTTTCCAAAAAGTTAACCACGTGCTAGTTTACTAAAGCGAACATAGACGTGGTTAACTTTTATCGCGTCGATGTTGAGGACGAACTGACGTTAGGAGCCACTCATGTCTTGCGGACCGCAGATGCCGGCCATGCCGCTTTCGATGGTAAAAGCGGGCGAAACCGTGCGCGTGTCTCGTGTAAAGGGCAATGAGGACATGAAACACCACCTCAAGGACCTCGGTTTTGTCGAGGGCAACGAAATCCACGTGGTGAGCTCGAGTGGCGCCAATATCATCGTCACGGTGCTGGGCGCACGCTTTGGCATCGATTCCAAGGTCGCCATGCACATCATGACCGTCGGTTAGTCGACGGTATTTCTGTACGCACTGAAAGGGGGACAAGTAAATGAAGACGTTGGGTGACGTTAAGGTGGGCGAGAGCTCCACCATCGTCAAGCTTCACGGTGAGGGTGCGCTTCGCCGCCACCTTATGGACCTGGGGCTCATCAAGGGCACTTCGTTCAAGGTCGTGAAGGTTGCACCGCTCGGTGATCCGGTCGAGATCAACGTGCGCGGCTACGAGCTTTCCATCCGCAAGGAGGAGGCGGCCGTCGTCGAGGTCCAGTAAGGGCCCGAGGCGTATATTTCTGCAGATAAAGTTAGGTTTTTCTAACTTGATGCTGCAACTTTGAAGCACATTATCCAGCCTGCGCGGAGAAAGCAGCGCAGGCACACAAGGAAGAAGGATTGAATGGCGGATTCTCAGATCCATGTCGCGTTGGCGGGTAACCCCAACTGCGGCAAGACCACGCTTTTCAACCTGATCACCGGCGCCAACGGCTACGTTGGCAACTGGCCCGGCGTCACGGTTGAGAAAAAGGAGGCCAAGCTCCTAAGCGACAAGAACGTTACCATCACGGACCTCCCTGGCATCTACTCGCTTTCCCCCTACAGCCCCGAGGAGCAATGCTCGCGCGATTACCTCATGAGTGGCGAGCCCGATGTTGTCGTCCAAGTCGTCGATGCCACCAACCTCGAGCGTAACCTGTACCTGGCGCTTCAGGTTATCGAGACCGGCCTGCCCGTGGTCGTTGCCCTCAACATGGCCGACCTGGTCGAGAAGAACGGCGATAAGATCGACACGGACAAGCTCTCCAAGAAGCTCGGTTGTCCGGTCATGATGATCTCGGCTCTTAAGAACAAGGGCATCAAGGAGCTCTTCGAGCAGGTCAAGAAGTCCGCTGCTTCCAAGGGGCAGGTGCCGGAGCACAAGTTCGACTCCTCCATCGAGGACGTTCTGACGCACATCGAGAACAACCTTCCGGCGAGCGTTCCCGCTAACAAGCGTCGCTACTACGCGGTCAAACTGTTTGAGCGCGACGCGGACGCCTGCAAGCTCATCAACCTCACCAAGGAGAAGGCCGCTCGCGTGGAGCAGCTGGTCGCCCAGTGCGAGCAGGACTGCGACGACGATGCCGAGTCCATCATCACCGGTGAGCGCTATGGCGTCATCGCGCACATCATCGACGAGTGCATGACCAAGGCTCCGGCCAAGATGAGCACCTCCGAGAAGATCGACCGCGTGGTTACCAACCGTATCCTGGGCCTGCCGATCTTTGTCGTCATCATGTTCTGCGTGTACTACATCGCCGTTTCCACCTTGGGCGGCACGGTGACCGACTTCACCAACGATCAGCTCTTTGGCACCGACGGTTGGTATGTGCTCGGTCAGGGCCGCGATGCTTACGATGAGGCTGTCGAGGCCGCGGGTGACGACGCCGACTCGGTCGACCCGGCACAGTACGGCCCCTATGTCCCGGGTATCACCACCATGGTGCACGATGCCCTCGTGGCGGGTGGCACCGAGGACGGTGGCCTGGTCGATTCGCTGGTCTGCGACGGTATCGTTGGCGGCCTGGGCGCCATTTTCGGCTTTGTGCCGCAGATGTTCCTGCTGTTCGTCATGCTGTCCTTCCTGGAGGACTGCGGCTACATGGCCCGCGTCGCCTTCATCATGGACCGCGTGTTCCGCCGCTTCGGCCTGTCCGGTAAGTCCTTCATCCCCATGCTCGTGTCCTCGGGCTGCGGCGTCCCCGGCGTCATGGCCACCAAGACCATCGAGAACGAGAAGGACCGCCGCATGACGGTCATGACCACCACGTTCATCCCCTGCGGCGCCAAACTGCCGATCATCGCCCTGCTCATGGGCTCCATCATCGGCGATTCTTCCACCACCGCCGCGTGGATCAGTCCGCTCTTCTACTTCCTGGGCGTCTTTGCCGTCATCGCCTCGGGCCTCATGCTCAAGAAGACCAAGCTCTTCGCCGGTCGCCCGACGCCGTTTGTTATGGAGCTTCCTGCCTACCACTTCCCGGCGATTCGCTCTTGGGCGCTGCACGTGTGGGAGCGCTGCTGGGCCTTTATCAAGAAGGCCGGCACGGTCATCTTCGCGTCCACCGTCGTGGTGTGGTTCCTCTCCAACTTTGGTAGCTACAACGGTTCCTTTGGCTTCCTGCCTGCGATGGACGGCATCCCCGAGGAGTTTATGGACTACTCCGTGCTTGCCATGCTGGGCAACCTGGTCGCTTGGATCTTCGCCCCGCTCGGCTTTAGCACCTGGCAGGCCACCGCGCTGACTGTCTCTGGCCTCGTCGCCAAGGAGAACGTCGTCGCCACCGCCGGCTCGCTGCTGTCCGTCGCCGACGCGGGCGAGACCGACCCGAGCCTGTGGACCGCGTTTGCCGGCATGTTCCCCACCATGGGCGCTTGCGTTGCCTTCGGCGCCTTCAACCTGCTGTGCGCTCCGTGCTTTGCCGCCATTGGCACCATCCGCAACCAGATGGATTCCGGCAAGTGGACTGCGATCGCCATCGGTTACGAGTGCGCCTTTGCTTGGGTTATCGGCCTGTTCATCAACCAGTTCTACAACCTGCTTGTTCTGGGCCAGTTTGGCATCTGGACGGTTGTGGCTATCGTGCTGCTGGTTGCGATGCTCTTCCAGATCTTCCGCCCCATGCCCAAGTATGCATGGACCGACGAGGACGAGACCAATACTGCTTCCGCCGCAGTTTCCGCTTAAGTCCGAATAAGGATTAGCCCCTTTTCACGAGCCCGGGTGTCCCAGCGACACTCGGGCTTTTTGGTGGGGGAGATGTGACGTTTCCGCAGATAAAACCGAGCAAAATAAACCTGTTCCTTTTTGCTAGGTGGAGAATGGGGTAAAGTAAGTGATGGCTAACTAGAGGAGGCTTGCTATGGCACCTATCGATATTGTTGTACTGGCTGTTGTCGGTATTGCGTTTATCGCCGTGTGCGTGCGCATCTACCGTAAGGGCACCTGCGCCGACTGCGCTCAGGGTGGCGTTTGCACGGGGCATTGCTCCAACAAAAAGACGTGCGCCGCACTTAAGGGCGTGGACAAAATCGCCGAAGACTTGGGCCGCGGTATCAAATAAGGCCTGACATCCAAACACCCCGCGAGCATCCGCTCGCGGGGCACTTTGCGCATTTGGGCGCGAGCGCGGCGAGTTGAAGAGTATTTTTGGGGTATCGTTAACTGAACTGTAAATTGGCAACTTATCTATAACGGAGTAATCCCATGAGCGCTCGTGTAACCATGAAGGACATAGCCGCCGAGCTTGGCGTTTCCATCAATACTGTGCACAAGGCCCTGACGGGAAAGGCCGGCGTGAGCGAATCCGTGCGCGCCAAGGTGAACGCCAAGGCCGAGGCCATGGGCTATCACCGCAACACAAGTGCCTCAAGCCTGCGCCGCAAGGACATCAATCTGGTGTTTTGCCTGCCCCGCGCATCGCGCGAGGGAGCGTACTTTTTCCGTTACCTGTGGGAAGGCTGCAATCGCTTTGAACAGGAGGTCATCGACCAGGGCATTACGGTTGAGCGTGTTGAATTTGGCGTGGGCGGCTACGCTGATGCGCTCGAGCAAATCGACGAGCGTCTGCAGGTGGGCGAGAAGATCGATGGCTTGCTCGCCTATGCGCCGGGCGACGATCGTGCGACTGAGCTTTTGGGGCAGATCGCCGAGGCGGGCGTGACGATTGAGCTCGTTGACGGCGACCGTCCGCATTTGAATCGTTTGGGTGCGAGCTTGGCCGACTATTCGACGGCGGGTAGCCTTATGGCCGAGCAGGCGGCAAACCTGGTCAATGCTTCTGGGGCCGACGCCCGCGTGCTCCTTTTGACGGGCGACCCATATACCGATTCACACTATCTAACCGCCCGTGCCTTCCACAATTACCTGCGCGAACGAGATATTCCATGGCAGGTCGAGGACCTTGCCGGTGCCCATGCGCAAGTCAAACAGCTCAAGCATGAGCTCGAAAAGCGCTTGAGTGCGCCGGACGCCCCTGAGCTCATTTGTAGCGTTTTTGCCGTTGGTTCCGAAGTGGTTGCCGATGCGCTTGTCTCGAGCGGCAAGGCCGGTCAGGTTATGGTGATCGGCAACGACCTGTTTCCCGAAAGCGCCCTGGCCTTGCGTCGGGGCATCTTTACCAATATTGTCTATAAGGACCCGACGAGTCTGGCGTATCGCGGCGCCAAGACACTGGGCGATTATTTGCTGTGGGGAAGGACCCCGACGGAGCCCGTCCAGAAGGGCGCCGTTGAGATGGTGTTTGGCAGCAACGTCGACCGCTACTGCGAACTTGCCGGAATCTAATGCGTTTAGGGAGTTCCCTACTTGCCGCGTACTTTTTGGCGGGGGTATCGAAAAATTGTTTCGAAGGCCGCTGATGGCGAATCTGCCGTCAGCGGCCTTTCTTTGCGCCGATCCAACGTAGGGTCCATGGCTCGGCAACCGTTAAGCGGTCAAAACCTACCGTTCACCCCATGGTGGTTAGGTGAACGTTCACCTTTTAAGTCGCAATGAACTAATATGGTGAACGTTCACCTAGAGGATAACGAGCGCATCGTGCGCCCGCTCCGCCAACAAAGGGGTTGTTTGATGAAAAACTTCATGGACGATCAGGATTTCCTGCTGAGCACCAAGACCGGCGAGGAGCTGTTCCACAACTTTGCCGAGGGCATGCCTATCGTCGACTACCACTGCCACATTTCTCCCAAGGAGATCTGGGACGACAAGCGTTTTGAGAACATCACCGAGGTTTGGCTGGGCGGTGACCACTACAAGTGGCGCCTGATGCGTGCAAACGGCGTTGACGAGCGCTTCATTACCGGCGATGCCCCTGCTCGTGAGAAGTTCCAGAAGTGGGCCGAGACCCTGGGCCGTTGTGTGGGCAACCCCGTCTTTGAGTGGAGCCACCTGGAGCTTAAGCGTTACTTTGGCTACGAGGGCGTCCTAAACGGCAAGACCGCTCAGGAGGTCTGGGACCTTGCCAACGCCAAGCTCGCTGAGGCCAGCTTTACCTGCCGTAACCTGATCAAGCAGTCCAACGTCCGCATGATCTGCACTACCGACGACCCCGCCGACAGCTTTGAATGGCACAAGAAGATTGCCGCCGACGACAGTTTTGACGTTCAGGTCGTTCCCGCCATGCGCCCCGATGCCGCCCTGCGTATCGAGCGTGGCCAGGAGTTTGCCGACTACTGCAAGCGTCTCTCCGAGGTTGCCGGCGTTGAGGTCAGCGACTTCGAGGGCATGAAGGCCGCCATCTCCAAACGCTACGATGTCGCCCACGAGCTGGGCTGCCGCGCTTCCGACCACGCACTCGACTACGTTATGTACGTTCCGGCTACCGCCGACGAGATCGAGGCCATCTTTGCCAAGGGCCTTGCCGCCGAGCCGCTTACCGAGGACGAGGTCCTCAAGTACAAGACCGCCTTCATGCAGTTCGTCGCCGGCGAGTACGTGCGCCTTGGCTGGGCCATGCAGCTGCACTTTGGCTGCAAGCGTGACAACAACCGCGCTATGTTCGCCAAGCTCGGTCCCGACACCGGCTACGATTGCATCTCCAACTACACGCCGTCCGACCAGCTGGCCGATTTCCTCAACTCCATCCAGGAGTCCACGGGTCTGCCCAAGACCATTCTGTACAGCCTGAACCCCATCGACAACACCATGATCGATACCGTGATGGGCTGCTTCCAGGAGGCTCCGACCGCAGGCAAGATCCAGAACGGCAGTGCCTGGTGGTTCAACGACAACGAGGTCGGTATGCGTGAGCAGCTCACGGCTCTGGCTAACGAGGGCGTGCTGGGCAACTTTGTGGGCATGCTTACCGATTCCCGCTCCTTCCTGTCCTACCCGCGTCACGAGTACTTCCGTCGCGTGCTGTGCGGCGTGATCGGCGAGTGGGTCGAGCAGGGCAAGTATCCGGCCGACATGGAGCTGCTGGGAGCCATCGTGCGCGACATCAGTTACAACAACGCGGTCCGCTACTTTGGCTTTGACCTGGATACCGTCGAGGCCTAAACCCGCATCGAATCATACCGAACTCGGGAGCGCCGTTGCCACACGCGGCGCCCCCGTTTTGCCTGCACGCTAACAGCAATCTAAGGAGAGACATCGATGGAGAACATCAGCTACGAGACGCTCGAGAAGATCGGCTACAAGGGCTACCTGCTGCCCAAGGACGCGCCCGAGAAGGTTCTGCAGTTTGGCGAGGGCAATTTCCTGCGCGCCTTCGTCGACCGCTTCTTTGATATGGGCAACGAGGCAACCGGCTGGAACGGCAAGGTTGTCATGGTGCAGCCCATCAGCGGCGCCTTTGGCTTTGCCGACGGCATCAATGCCCAGGACGACCTGTACACCGTGCTGGTCCGCGGCAAAGAGAATGGCAACACGGTTGACGAGTCCCGCGTGATTAGCGCCTGCAGCCGCTGCATCAATCCGTACCGAGAGGCCGACTACCGTGCCATGATGGAGGTTGCCGTCTCCGACGACCTGGAGATCATCGTCTCCAACACCACCGAGGCCGGCATCGCCTACGATCCGTCCTGCAAGGCCGACGACATGCCGCCCGCGAGCTTCCCTGCCAAGCTTGCCCAGGTGCTCCATGCCCGCTGGGCTGCCGGCAAGCAGGGCGTCATCGTGCTCGCCTGCGAGCTCATCGACCATAACGGCGAGGAGCTGCTGCGCATCATGAACCAGTACGTGAGCGACTGGGGCTGGGAGGACGAGTTTTCGCAGTGGATGGCCAACGACTGCACCGTCTGCACCACGCTCGTCGACACCATCGTTCCGGGTCGCATCCGCGATCCCAAGGAGGCCGCTGCCGTGGCCGAGCGCTTGGGCTATGAGGACCCGTTCTTGGCCGTGCGTGAGCCCTTCCAGATGTGGGGCATCCAGGGTGACGAATCGCTCAAGGAGCGTCTGCCCTTCGTGAAGGCCGGTCTGCCGGGTGTCTTTGTGACCCCCGACGTCACCCCGTACAAGAAGCGCAAGGTCCGCATCCTCAACGGCGCCCACACCGCCTTTGTCCCGGGTTCCTGGGTTGCCGGCTTTGATATCGTGCGCGATTGCATGCACGACGAGACCGTCCGCGGCTTCATGAACACCATGCTCTACGACGAGGTCATCCCGACGCTCGCCACCGACCTGGATGTCGAGGATTGCAAGGCCTTTGCCGCCGCCGTCGAGAACCGCTTCGACAATCCGTTTATCGACCACGCGCTGCTCTCCATCTGCCTCAACTCCACGGCCAAGTGGCGCGCTCGCGACCTGCCCACGCTCAAGGACTATGTTGCCGAGACCGGCAGCCTGCCCAAGTGCCTGGCCACGAGCCTAGCTACGCTCATCGCCTTCTACACGCAGGAGCTTGTGTCCCGCGAGGGTGATGGCCTGCACCTGCGCCGTGCCGACGGCACCGAGTACACCGCTCAGGACGACGCCTTCGTGCTCGACTTCTACGCCGCCCACGCTGGTGCAGACGATGCCGAGCTGGTGCACGACGTGCTCACCAATGAGCAGATGTGGGGCGAGGACCTTACGCAGATCGCCGGCCTTGAGGAATTTGTCGTCAACGCGCTCACCGTCGTGCGCGCCGAGGGCGTCAAGCAGGCCTTCGCCAACGCCCAGGCGTAAATTCCCGATGCGGGCGCCAGACGGCTTGCCCGCGCCTCGACTTCTGCTCAACCTGTAGGGTTAGGACCATTTGTAATGAACACTATCCAGATCAATCCGGCCGATAACGTGATCGTCGCGCTGTCGCCGCTTGCCAAGGGCGCCGCCGTCGCGGTTCCCGGGGTGGGCGAGGTCGTTGCCGCGGAGGATATTCCGCAGGGCCACAAGATGGCCGTGCGTGCCATTGCGGCGGGGGAGGACGTCGTCAAGTACGGTCTTCCTATCGGCCACGTGACGGGCGACATCCAGCCCGGTCAGTGGCTTCATACGCATAACGTCAAGACCAACCTTTCGGGCGAGGTCGAGTACGTTTACAATCCGACGCATCCGGTCGTTGAGCCGGTTGAGCCCGAGACCTTTATGGGCTTCCGTCGTGCCGACGGCCGCGCCGCCACGCGCAACGAGCTGTGGATCATCCCCACGGTCGGCTGCGTCAACGAGGTCGCACGTGCCATGTGCGAGCAGGCACAGGATCTGGTCGAGGGTTCGCTGGAGGGCGTTTACTATTTCCCGCATCCCTTTGGCTGCTCCCAGACCGGCGCCGACCACGCCCAGACACGCCGTCTGCTGGTGGCGCTCTCGCGTCACGCAAACGCTGCGGGTGTGCTGTTCCTGTCCCTTGGTTGCGAAAACTGCACGCACCAGCAGGTGCTCGACGAGCTCGGTGACTTCGATCACGAGCGCGTTCGCTTCCTCACCTGCCAGGATGTAGCCGACGAGCAGGTCGAGGGCCACAAGATTCTGTCTGAGCTGGCCGACCTGGCCAAGCAGGCCAAGCGTGAGCCCATTCCCGCCTCCGAGCTGGTCATTGGCCTTAAGTGCGGTGGATCTGACGGTCTTTCGGGCATTACCGCCAACCCCACGATCGGTCGCGTGAGCGATATGCTCGTCGCCCGCGGTGGCACGTCGGTGCTCACCGAGGTGCCCGAGATGTTTGGCGCCGAGAGCATTCTGCTCGATCGCTGCGAGAGCCAAGGCGTCTTTAACGCGGCGGCCGACATGCTCAACGGCTTTAAGGACTACTTTATCAGCCACGGCGAGGTCGTCTATGAGAACCCGAGCCCCGGCAACAAGGACGGCGGCATTACCACGCTCGAGGACAAGAGCTGCGGCTGCGTGCAAAAGGGCGGATCTGCCCCCATCGTCGACGTGCTGCCGTACGCCGGTCAGGCTACCAAGCATGGTCTGAACATGTTGTGCGGTCCGGGCAACGACATGGTATCCACCACGGCCCTGACGGCTGCCGGCTGCCACGTGATCCTGTTCTCGACCGGCCGCGGCACGCCGTTTGGTGCGCCGGCGCCTACGCTCAAGGTGTTCACCAACCAGCGCCTGTGCGACCACAAGGCCAACTGGATGGACTTTAACGCCGGTGTGGTGGCTACGGGCGAGCGTACGCTCGATGAGGCTGCCGGCGATCTGTATCAGCTGGTGTTGGACACGGCGAGCGGCAAGCTTACAAGTGCCGAGCGCCGCGGCTGTCACGAGATCAGCATCTGGAAGGACGGCGTCTGCCTGTAGCGATGACACGTTGAGCGCGTGATCGGGCAAGCTGTTGCAAAGACCGGACGACCCCGCTGAGGACATTCTCGGCGGGGTCGTTTTTTCGTTTCTCGTTGCGTTGTCGTGCACGGCTTTTTTGGGGAAGGGTGCCCGGCACCTCCCTCATCTCCAGAGAACAATGAACGTTCACCTCGTGGTTGCGTGGTGCTGAATCGACTTAATAATCAAAAATGCAGGGATTTTTTCATTTTCAGGTCCGTTCAACGGCAAAAAACAACCGTTCAAGGATAATATACAAGTGAACGTTCACCTATTATAAGCAATCGCGCATAATCTAGCTAAACGTTCACCCTGAACGGCATGCAGACAGACGTCGGTATGGACTCCAATGTCTTGTTCCAAGACAATCGAGAAAAGAGAGGGAGCTCGATGACTAACAAGATCGGTAAAAAGCGCAAGATCACATTCTGGACGCGCTTGGGCTTTGGTATGGGCGGCATGCTCAACTCTGGTGCCCTGACCTTTACGCACAGCTACATGGTGCTGTTCCTGTCCACGGAGTGCGGTCTGTCCGCAGGCGAGGCTGCGCTGATCAGCTCGTTCGCCATCTATCTCAACGCCATTCTGTGCCCGCTCATGGGCTTTGTGGCCGATAACTTCTACGCTACCAAGATCGGCCGTATCTTTGGCCGCCGCCGTTTCTGGATCTTGCTGGCAATCCCGATGATGGTCGCCGAGCCGCTCATCTTTGTGGCTACGCCGTTTGGTTTCCCGTACTACTTTGTGCTGTACCTGATCTACAACGTCGCGTATACGTTCTGCACCGCCAACCTGTCGCCGCTTACCATCGAGATGACCGACGACTTCAAGGAGCGTACGTACCTCACCGGCTACAAGCACCTCTTTGGTAACGCCGCCGGCTTCCTGATGGCAGCACTCGTCGGCTTTGGCTTTGGCACCTTCGGCGAGACCAACCCGTTCAGCTACTTCATCATCGCTACGGTCAACGCTTCGGTCATGGCAATCTCGCTGCTGTGCGTGTACCTGTCCACGTGGGAGCACACCCCCGAGGAGGTTGCTCAGGAGAAGATCGAGAGCGTCGGCGAGGGTATCAAGAAGTTCTTCATCGACGTTGTCTCTACCTTCCGCAACAAGTCCTTCCGCAAGGTCCTGTATGCACAGGTCTCCACGAAGCTCGCTGCTGCCTGCTGGTCTGCCTGCCTGTCTTTCTTCATCGTCTACTGCCTGCAGATTCCTAAGTCCTATGAGTCCGTGATGGAGATGCCCGGCAAGGTCGTCGCTATCGTCTGCACCGCCATCTGGGTTGCCCTCATGGCCAAGAAGGGCTTTCACAAGTCTTGGTACCTGGCCAACGTCGGTTGCGCTGCGTGCATCATCGCCTACAACTACTTCGCCTTTGGTCAGATCAACGGCACCTCCACGGTCGCCATCGCCATGATTGCCTACCCCATCATCTTCGCCATCTGGAAGTTCTTCTACGTTGGTTTCCAGTACCTGCCCGATGTTCTACTCAACTACATCCCCGATGTCGATGAGCTCATCACCCTGCGTCGTCGCGAGGGCATCTACAGCTCCGCTCAGCAGCTCTGCCAGCAGATTGCTCAGGCTATCGCTGTAAACGCCTGGGCTATCGTCCTCGCTGCCTCCGGCTTCATTCAGACCGCCGGCAACAGCGACGCCGTAACCCAGCCTGCCACCGTGCCTCTGTACATCTGCGGCTACATGCTCATCGGCTGCGCCGGCTTCTTCCTGCTCGCGGCTGTCCTTGCCCGCGGCATCAAGATCGACAAGGAGCAGTGCGACATCCTTTGCGACGAGATCCGCCGTGTCAAGGAGGGTGGCAAGATGGCCGACGTCAAGCCTGAGGTCAAGGCACTTTGCGAGGAGCTCTCCGGCTTTAAGTACGAGGACTGCTTCGCTCACAACAATGTTGGCTTCCAGGACGGCAGCGTAATTCCCGCCGAGTAGGGCAGGCGCATCGTCCAAACCACAGGGCCGTGCCACCGGAGATCCACCGGCGGGTGCGGCCCTTTTTTAAAAACGAGTAGTATGAACTTCTGATTACATTTGAGGGAGAGACCCATGGAGACGAACGTTATCTGGCGCAACGCGCGCGCGGCGGTTATCGAGCTTGACGACGGCGGTTACTTTACCTGCGCCGATACGTGGGAGATCTTTGTCAACGACGAGCCCGCCGGTACCACGAATACGGTCGAGACCTATGTCGACGGCCTGACCCCCGGCAAGCGCAACCTGGTTCGTTTTGTTTGTGGCGAGCGTGAGCTGAGCGTAGGTGTCACCACGCCGGCTGAGCCCTTTACCATCAACGTTCGCGACTGTGGCGCCAAGGGCGATGCCGAGCATGATGACACCACCAACATCCAGGCTGCCATCATGGCCTGCCCCAAGGGTGGCCGCGTGCTGATCCCCGCCGGTAGTTATCGCATCAAGTCTCTCTTTCTTAAGAGCAATATCAACATCGAGCTCGCCGAGGGAGCGGTGCTGCTGGCCCGCCACGATCGTGCCTCGCTTGCCTACATTCCGGGCACGGTCACGGGCAACGAGGGTGCCGGGTATGCCGGCACCGATACGCTGCCCCTGGGCCGCTGGGAGGGCGAGAGCTTCTCGACCTACTGCTCTACCTTTACGGGTCTGAGCGTGCACGACGTGTGCATCTATGGTCGCGGCGCGATCGACGGTCAGACTGATTTTGCCGAGGACAACTGGTGGAACAAGGACTTTAAGAACATCTTTCGCCCGGAGGAGGGCCGCGAGGTCGCCCGCCCGCGCATGATCTTCCTATCCGAGTGTGAGAACGTGAGCTTGGCCGGCTTCACCGTCCGCAACAGCCCGGCGTGGAACATCCACCCCATCCTGTGCGAGCACGTCGATGCGCTCTGCCTGTCCATCGAGGGCCCCAAGAACTCCCACAACACCGACGGCTTCGATCCCGAGAGCTGCGGTTTTGTTCGCATCCTTGGTTGTCAGTTCTCAGTGGGTGACGACTGCATCGCCATTAAGAGCGGCAAGCTGGGCATTGAGCCCGAGCTTCGTCCCGCCACGCACGACGTGCTGATCTCTCACTGCTACATGCACGATGGTCACGGCGCCGTGGTCCTGGGTTCAGAGGCTGCCGGCGGCATCAAGGACCTTACCGTGAGCAAGTGCCTCTTTGAGCGCACCGACCGCGGCCTGCGCGTCAAGACCCGCCGCGGGCGCGGCAAGGATGCCGTCAACGAGGGCATTACCTTTGAGCACATTCGCATGGACGAGGTGCTCACGCCCTTCGTGGTCAACTCCTTCTACTTCTGCGACAAGGACGGCAAGACCGACTACGTGCAGTCTCGCGAGGCACTGCCCGTCGACGACCGCACGCCCGGCTTTGGTGCCACGACGTTTTGCGATATCGAGGCCACTAACTGCCACGCGGCCGCTGCCTACATCACGGGCCTGCCCGAGAGCAAAGTAACGCGCCTGACGTTCCAGGATGTCCACGTGACCTTTGCCGACGATGCTGAGCCCTTTGTTCCGGCCATGGCCTGCGGCGTTGAGCCCATGGTGCGTCAGGGCATCATTGCGCAAAACGTCAAGGTGCTCGACCTGCAAAATGTGGTGATCGAGGGCCAGGACGGCGAGGAACTGCAGCTCCAGAACGTCGACAAGGTTATCCGTGCGTAGGCGTTTGCTCCTAAACAATTACATTCGGTATGTCGCGGCGCGCGATGGGCAGGGCCTTCCCGACCCATTGCGCGAACTTTTTATATGCCGAAACTGCAACGTAGACGGTCTACGACGAAAGGACGCGGTGACTGATGATGAGTGAGAAACGATTTTTTGAGGTTTCGCTCGAGCGTGCGGGGACATATCACAGTATCTCTAAGGCCTTGGAGGCAATTGACGAATCCTGTCCGAATGACGGACGGCCGGTGACAATCCATATCGAGCCGGGTGAGTACCGCGAACGGGTCGAGATTCATCGCTCGCATGTGACGATTGAGGGAGAGACGGCCGATAGCGTGCGTATCGTGGGCGGCTTGGGCGCCAAGATGCCCTCGGGGGACGGATCGGGCATCGACGGAATGCTCGGCACCTTTAGGACCTATACCGTTTTGGTCGATGCCGACGACGTGCGGCTCGAGAACCTAACGATCGTAAATGATGCCGGCGATGGGCGCGAGGTCGGTCAGGCGATTGCCCTGTATGCCGATGGCGACCGTCTGGTTGTCGATGCCTGCTGCATTAAGGGGCACCAGGACACACTGTTTTTGGGTCCGCTGCCGCCGCATGAGGTCAAACCGGGCGGGTTCATAGGACCCAAACAGTATGCGCCGCGCCGGGTGGGGCGCCAATATTTCCGACGTTGCCGGATCGAGGGCGATGTCGACTTTATCTTTGGCGGCGCGCGTGCCTACTTTGAGGGGTGCGAGATTCGCTCGCTCAACCGCGATATGGATGTCAACGGGTATGTAACGGCAGCCTCCACGCCTAAAGGCGAGCCGTACGGATTTGTGTTTCATGGTTGTTCGTTTACAGCTCTGGATGGCGTGGCGCCGGATTCGGTCTACCTGGGCCGTCCTTGGCGCGAATGGGCGCAAACTGCGCTGATCGATTGCTGGCTGGGGCGACATATCAAGCGCGAAGGCTGGTGGGATTGGAATAAGCCGGCGGCGCACAGCTGCGCGCAGTATGCTGGCGCAATCCTGCATGGGCCGGCGGGTGATACTACCGACTGGGTGCCGTGGGCAAATAAACTCGATGTGATGGCTGCCGCCGGGTACGCCCGCGAACAGGTGCTTGCCGGTGCGGACGGCTGGGATCCCGAGGGCGGCGACGGTGATGCGGTGGAGACGGCTGGGCTATCTGCCAATGGCCGCACCGTGCACATCGAGACGTACTGCGAAGACGAGCCTGCGCTGCGTGCCCGGCTGAAGCGCGAGGGGCGCTCTGCCGCATTTGCGGGCCAGACTCCTGCAGATTTTGAGGCATGGAAGATTGCGACCAGGACTCGCCTGTGCGATGTTTTGGGCCTTTCGCTTATGGACCGCGCCCCGATTGAGATTCGTGAACTCAGCCGTGTGCGGGTTGCCGGCGGCATCGTGCGCACCCATGCGATGCTGCAGGTGGAGCGCGACGTTTGGATGCCGTTCTACCTTCTCGAGCCGCAGTCGCCTAAGCTCGATGCGCGCGGCCGCAAGTGTTGCTATATCTGCCCGCATGGCCATCAGGGAGCAGGCGCCGCAAGTGTTGCGGGCGTGACGGGCGTGCCGGCTGTCGATGATGCCGTGCGTAAGTTCAATTACGACTACGGTCTGCGTTTGGCACGCATGGGTTACGTAACCGTCTGTCCTGATGCGCGCGGTTGGGGATACCGTCGTGACTGGAAGGGCCAGGGCGATGACGAGAACAGCTACCTGCGCGGTACGTGTCTGAATCAAGCACGTATGGCCGAGCCACTGGGTCTTACGGTTGCGGGCCTCAACGTCTGGGACAACATGCGCTTGATCGATTACTTGGAGGCGCGCGGCGACATTGCCATGGATGACTTGGGTTGCTTTGGTTTTTCGGGTGGCGGCTACATGACGTTGTACCTGGCCGCACTCGACCCGCGTGTGCGCAAGGCGTTTGTCTCGGGCTATCTGTATGGTGTCGGTGATTCGCTGCTGCATCTCAATGGCAATTGCAGCTGCAACTACACACCCGGACTTTGGCGCTTACTCGACATGGGCGATATTGCCTCGCTCATCGCGCCGCATCCGCTGTTGGTGCAGAGCTGCAAAGAGGATCATCTGAACGGTGCGCGCGGGCTGAAAAATGTTGACGAGCAGCTCAAGATCGTGCGCGATGCCTACAAGTTGCTGGGTCGCAGAGATGGCCTGCGGCACGAGGTGTGTCCGGGTGAACACCATCTGGGCGTGGCACATCTTGCCGAGGATATCGAATGGCTCGATTCGCACGTTGCGGAATGCGCCCGTGCATAGCCCCTCGGCATGCTGCGAATAAACGGTACGTTCCTGTATGACCGCCGATGGGCGGATGAGGAGAAGATTATGGAAACGAAGAGCTTGAGTGAATCGACCATTTGCTGCTTTGGCGACTCAACGACCTGGGGCGACAACGGCTGCGGTGGGGGAGGCAACGACATCTCGTGGACCTCGCATTTGGGCGCGTTGCTGGGAGGCGCGGTCATCGAGAACTTTGGCATCAAGGGTTCGCGTATCGCCATCAAGGCCGACCGCAGCGATTCGTTTGTCGAGCGCCTGGACGGCATCGACAATGCGGCTGATATCTACATCGTCTTTGGCGGCGTCAACGACTTTAGCCGCAACGTGCCGCTTGGCGAGTTGGGCAGTACCGATGTGCACGAGTTCTATGGTGCACTCGATTACCTGATCCGCACCATCACGGCACGCTCGCCTCGGGCAAAGCTCGTGTTTATGACGCCGTGCAAGACGAGCGGCAAGCACGAGAAGGATATCCCTGCAAGCGACGAGCTCAACCATTTGGGGTTGACGCAGGTCGCCTACGTAAAGGCGATGCTCGAGGTCTGCGACCGTTACTCCGTTCCGGTGATTGACCTGTATGCGCAAAGCGGCATCAGCCCGTTTTTGCCGGAGCATCGCGAGCTCTATATGCCGGACGGCCTGCATTACAGCCCGGCTGGCTATGAGCGCCTGGCGCATCGCATCGCCGCGGGCTTAGCCGCCGTTTGCCGTTAAAAGTCTGCCGTTTGCGGGGAATATAGGGTTAACGTTCACCCTATATTCCCCGTTCGCGTTACACTAGGGGTAACGTTCACCTATCGTTTATGTCAGAGGGGACAGCAATGGGTTGCAATCAAATCCTGGACCGTTATATCGAGCAGTTGATCGAAACCTCTACGCCGCAGGCGCCGGCTTGGAATATCGAAAAGATTCGCGCCGGCAAGGAGAACACCTGGAACTATATCGACGGCTGCATGATCAAGGCGCTCATCGAGCTGTACGAGATCACGGGTGAGCAGCGCTACCTGACCTTTGCCGATGACTACATCGATTTCTTTGTCCAGGACGACGGTACCATCAAGCATTACAACCCGCAGGATTACAACCTCGATAACGTCAATGCGGGCAAGACCCTCTACAAGCTCTATGACCTGGTGGGCAAGCCCAAGTACCGTGCCGCCATGGACACCATCTACCGCCAGCTCGAGACCCAGCCGCGCACCAAAGAAGGCGTGTTTTGGCACAAGGCCGTCTATCCCAACCAGATCTGGCTCGATGGCATGTATATGGCCCAGCCGTTCTACATGCAGTACGAGCTGAGCTTCCACAACCGTCGTGCCTGCTCGGACAGCTTCCATATGTTCCAGGTCGTGCATGACCTGATGCGCAACCCCCTCAACGGTCTGTACTATCACGCTTACGACGCGAGCCGCAAACAGTTCTGGTGCGACCCGGTCACCGGCCTTTCGGCTAACTTCTGGCTGCGCGCCGAGGGCTGGTTTGCCATGGCACTCATCGATACCTGGGAGCTCATGCCGCCTTCGATGTCAGCCGAGAAGGACGAGATTCGCAAGATGTTCCACGACCTGATCGACGCTATGCTGCCGTATCAGGACGAGAAGACCGGCATGTGGCATCAGGTCATCAACCTGCCCAATATCGCCCCCAACTACCTGGAGGAGTCTGGTAGCGCGATTTTTGCCAATGCCATCATGAAGGGCGTCCGTCTGGGCGTGCTGGGCGAGCGTTACTACCAGTACGGCCGTCGCGCCTTCGACGGCATCTGCGAGACCTGCCTGTCCGAGCATGATGGCCAGCTGGCGCTCGACAACATCTGCCTGGTCGCGGGCTTGGGCAACACCGCGCACCGCGAGGGCACGTTTGATTACTACATGAGCGAGCCCGTGGTCAAAAATGATGCAAAGGGTGTGGCGCCGCTGGTGCTTGCCTATATCGAGACCATGCATCACGACAAGCTGGCCGGTAAGCGCGATCCGCTCGCCCCCTCGGGCGTGTGCTCCATCGAGGACCCGTTTGGCGGATACACCCCGGGCATCAACGCTCATAAGGGATGTGAATAACGTGGGGGCTATTACTCCGGGTGTACGTTTGCACGACCTTCCGCAGGGGACCGTCGAGGAACGCATTCGCATGGCGGGAGAGCTGGGCTTTTCGTGCATTCAGCTGCCGAGCAAGGTGCTCTACGCATCGATGGGGATCGATCGAGGCGGCCTGACCAGCGAGCTTGCCGACCATTTGCGTGCCGTGCTCGATGAGTCGGGCGTTTCGGTCGCCGTGCTCGGCTGCTATAAGAATTTGGCGACGCCCGATCGCCAACAGCTCATGGATAACTATGCCGAGTACGAGGCATGCCTGAACTTTGCCCAGATGCTCGGCGGATGCCCGGTTGGCACCGAGACCGGTCGCCCCAATGCGCAGAACCGCGTCGCGGACGACCGCATGACCGACGAGGCACTCGATGCGTTTGCAGACGGACTTGCACACGTCTGCGATCGGGCCGAGGCCGTGGGCGGTCAGGTTCTAATTGAGCCCGGTTGGAACGAGACGGTCAACACGCCAGATCGCTGCCGTGAAGTGCTGGAGCGCGTCTCGAGCCCGTCGCTCGGCGTGATCTATGACCCAGTGTCGCTGCTGCACCCCAGCGTCGTTGACGAAGCGCAGGAAATTACCGCGCGCATGCTTTACTTATGCGGCAGCAAGATCCGCGTGCTACACGCCAAGGATTTTGAGGTCGTTGATAACGAGGACGAAGCCGGTTGGTGCGACGGTACGGGTTCACACCTGGTGTGTCATGGCGTGGGCGAGACGGGACGATATGACTTTGAGCCCGTGGTGGCCTGGGCGGCTGCCGCCTGCCCTGGGATTCCTTGCGTGGTCGAGAACAGCGTGCCGGCGACGGCGGCTGACTGCCTGGCGACACTCGAGCACATGTCCGGTCGCTGCGGGGCTTCGCATCGCGAGTTATAGCATTGGCTTTTGCCGTGTCGGCAGATTGAGATTACCTGTATGGGGGCGGCGGTGAAGGGTCTTTATCGTCGCCCCATTGGATTGCATTAAAAAGGGGAGTTGCGTGGCTATCCACATTGTCGAAGAGGCGAATCGTTGCCTGGGTTGTAAAAGGGCGTTCTGTCAGATTGAGGGCTGTCCAGTTCAGACGCCCATTCCGCAGGTTATCGACCTCTTTAAGCAGCGCCGTCTGCAAGAGGCGGGCGAGCTGCTGTTCCAGAATAACCCGTTGAGTGCGGTCTGCTCCATGGTTTGCAACCATTCGGGCCAGTGCGAGGGCGCGTGCATCCAGGGCCGCAAGGGCGCGCCCGTGCATTTTTCGAGCATCGAGAACTATATCTCCACGGCGTATTTGGACCGCAAAGAGTGGAAACCCGCGCCGTCGTGCGGCAAACAGGTCGCTGTGGTCGGCTCCGGCCCTGCCGGTATGACCGTGGCCATTAAGATGGCGCAGCTGGGTTGCGCCGTCACCGTTTTTGAGCAGCGGCCCGAGATCGGCGGCGTGCTGGAGTACGGTATCCCCGAGTTCCGCCTGCCGCGCTCGCTCGTGCAAAAGTACCGCCACGTGATGTGCTCGCTCGGCGTGCGCGTTCGCCCCTCGACCACCATCGGCGGTGCGCTCCACATCGACGACTTGCTGCGCGACGGCTACGATGCGGTCTTTGTTGGTACCGGCACCTGGCGAGCTCGAAAGCTGGGTATTCCCGGCGAGTCGCGCGGCAATGTGCTCTTTGGCATCGACTACCTCGTTGACCCCACGAGCGTGGCGATCGGCGAAAACGTGGCCGTAATCGGTGCCGGCAACGTAGCCATGGATGTGGCCCGTACGGCGCTTCGCTCGGGTGCCCGCAAGGTCACTGTGTATGCCCGTTCGCGCCATATCTCTGCGATTGACGACGAGGTGGAGTTGACCGAGCTTGACGGTGCCGAGATTGTGCGCGGCAAGGCGATCTGCGCCATCGATGATAACGGTCCGGTGTTCGAGACGGCTATCTTTGACGAGGACAACAATGTGGTGGGCTACGAGGAAGAGCTCGACCGCGTGTCCGCCGACACGGTTGTGATTGCGGCGTCTCAGGTGCCCAAGGACAAGCTCGTGCTTACAACGGGCGGTCTGGAGACCGACCATCGCGGCCTGCTTTCGGTCGACGAGCATGGCATGACCACCGTGCCTGGCGTCTTTGCCGCCGGCGACGTGGTCAACGGCCCGCTCACCGTGGTCCATGCCGTAGCTGGTGCCAAGCTCGCCGTCGAAGGCATGACCACCTACCTGGGCCTTTAACTCCATCCCGCCCATCAGTTGCGGTGAAATACGGACTGTTTTGGCTGTCAAAGGCCTTATCTACTCCGTATTCCACCGCAACTTTTTGTGGGGATTGGATTAAAGGCGGGGGAGTGCGAGCGGGTACGGACGCGGCGGTTGCTGATACGATAAGTACGTTAGCAACTGCCGCCGAGCGGCTTAAACGAAAGGAAGCCTGTATGGAGTCATCCGCCTACCCGATGCTCTTTAGCCCGATCAAGGTCGGTACGACCGAGGTCAAGAACCGCGTCTTTATGCCGCCGGTGTCCACCAACCTGGCCGATCATGGCTATGTGACTGACGACTTGGTCGATCATTACCGTGCCCGTGCCAAGGGCGGCGTGGGCCTCATCATCACCGAGGTCGTGACGGTCGAGCCTACCTATACCTATCTGCCGGGTGACATGTGCTGCTACGACGACACGTTTATCCCCGGCTGGGAAAAGCTCGCCGCCGCCGTGCATGAGTACGGCTGCAAGATTATGCCGCAGCTCTTCCACCCCGCCTACATGGCCTTTAACATTCCGGGCACGCCGCGCCTGATCGCTCCGTCTTTTGTGGGCCCGTCCTATGCCCGCGAGGCGCCGCGTCCTATCACGGTCGATGAGATCCACGAGCTCACGCATCAGTTTGGCGACGCTGCCGTGCGTATGCAGAAGGCCGGTGTCGATGGCGTCGAGGTCCATGCGGCACACGCCCACGGTATGCTCGGCGGCTTTTTGACTCCGCTCTACAACAAGCGCACCGACGAGTACGGCGGCTCTCTCGACGCCCGCATGCGCTTCCTGCTCGAGGTCATCGCCGAGATTCGCGAGCGTTGCGGCAAAGACTTTATCATCGACGTCCGCATCTCGGGCGACGAGTACACCGATGGCGGCCTGACCCTCAACGACATGATTTACGTCTCGCGTCGTCTGGAGAAGGCCGGCGTCGACATGATTCATGTGTCGGGCGGTACCACCATCAAGCGCGGCTCCGCGATTCCCGCCGCCGGTACCCAGCAGGCCTCGCACGCCGCCTGCTCGCGCGAGATCAAAAAGCACGTCAACATTCCCGTCGCCACCGTCGGACGTATCAACGAGGCCTGGATTGCCGAGGAGCTGATCGAGGACGGCGCCGCCGACATCTGCATGATGGGCCGCGCCAATCTGTGCGATGCCGAGTTCTGCAACAAGGCTGCTGCCGGCAACGCCGACGATATCCGTCCCTGCATCGGCTGCCTGCGCTGTCTGAACGGCATCATGTTCGGCAAGCGCATCTCCTGTACCGTCAACCCGGACGTGGAGCGCGACGAGGCTGGCTACGAGCCTGCCACCGAGGCTAAGAACGTGCTGGTTGTGGGTGCCGGTCCTGCGGGCATGGAGGCAGCCTACATTGCCGCCAAGCGCGGCCACAACGTGGTGCTCGTGGATAAGCAGGACGAGCCGGGCGGCGAGATGCGCATCGCAGCCGTTCCGCCGGCAAAGCAGGAACTCACCCGCGTGATCAAGTATCAGTACCGTCGCCTGGCCGAGGCCGGCGTGAAGTGCGTATTTGGCACCGAGCTCACTGCCGAGGACATTCAGCGCGACTACGCGGGTTACGAGGTCGTCCTGGCTTATGGCGCCGAGCCCATCGCCCCGGCCTTCATGCAGGGCTTTAAGCAGGTTATGACGGCTGACGACCTGCTGGGTGGCAAGGCTTTCCCGGGCAAGAAGATCGTCATTGTGGGCGGCGGCACCGTCGGCTGCGAGACGGCCGATTACCTGGCCCCGTTGGTCAATGACCTGTCGCCGGCCAATCGCGATGTCACCGTCATCGAGATGACCAAGACGCTCGCCGCCAACGAGGGCGGCGCCGGCCGCGCGGTGCTCATCACGCGCATGCTCTCTAAGGGCGTTCACGTGCTGACCGAGGCCAAGGTGACCGAGATCACTGAGGATACCATCAGCTACGAAAAGGACGGCGAGGTCCACACCATCACCGGTGCCGATACGCTGGTGCTTGCCATGGGCTATCGTCCCAACACCAAGCTCGCCGACGATCTTGCTGCCGCCGGCGTTACCACCCACGTGTTGGGTGACGCCAACAAGTGCGGCAACATTCGCGACGCCATCGGCGACGGCTACAAGGTTGCCTGCGAACTCTAGTCAACCCCTTGGTGCATGGGGCCTGTCCCCGCGGCGTCAGTCGGTAGATAGCAAAAAGCGGCGGTCGTCCCGTACGTGGGACGACCGCCGCTTGCGTTAGCTGCAATGAGTCGTGCGATTAGAGGCCCAGGATCTCCTTGACCTTGGCGATGATGGCCTCGTCGGTTGCGTTGGCAAAGAAGTACTCCTGGAAGTGTTCGCCGGCAAGTGCGCCCTTCACCAGGTCCTGATCGATCTCGCCCAGAACGTCGACGAGCGGACGCATAGTCACAGCGCGGACGCCGTCGAGGATCTTCTTGTTGCGCTGCTCGGGCTCAACACGCTCGGCAGGATAGCCGTTGCCCGAACCAAAGCCAAAGAGCTTTTCAAAGGTGTACTCGAGGTTGAGCTCCTGGCCCCAGCCGTTCTTGAGGGCGAAGGGCATGGCGACAGCGTTACCGTCGTTGACCTGGGCAAAGGTGTAGGCATCGAGCGGGTCGGCAACATGGCCGCACAGCACGCCGGGGAAGGAGTTGCAGGCGAGCATGGCGCCCTCGCCGGTGCCACAGCCGGTCACGACGTAGTCGGCAGCGCCGGAGTTGAGCAGCACGGCGGCCAGGATGCCGTTCTGCACATAGGTGAGGGGCTTGGAGTCGGCGTCGGCATACATGCCATAGTTAAAGACGGTGTGGCCCATGGGCTCGACGACCTTCTTAAGCGCAGCCTCGATCATGGGGTTCTTGGAGTTCTGAGAGTTCTCATTGATCAGAGCGATCTTCATTGCGAAATACCTTCCTATTTCTAACTTGCGGTGAAATACGGACTGTTTTGCCTGATAGAAGCCAAAACCAATCCTTATCTCACCGCAACTCAAATGAAAAACGAGTGGGTGAAACCTGATGTGGGCAGTTGCGGCGACGCTTATTGAGGCTGTTTTCCAATGTATGCGAGGATGCCGCCGTCGACATAGAGGATGTGGCCGTTGACGAAGTTCGATGCATCGGAAGCCAAGAACACGGCGGGGCCCTTCAGATCCTCGGGCGTGCCCCAGCGGGCGGCCGGCGTCTTGGCAATGATGAACTGGTCAAACGGGTGACGGCTGCCGTCGGGCTGCGTCTCGCGCAGCGGCGCGGTCTGCGGCGTGGCGATGTAGCCGGGCCCAATGCCGTTGCACTGGATGTTGGCCTCGCCAAATTCGGAGCAGATGTTCTTGGTGAGCATCTTGAGTCCGCCCTTGGCGGCGGCATAGCCGGCGATGGTCTCGCGGCCCAGCTCGCTCATCATCGAGCAGATGTTGATGATCTTGCCGTGGCCCTTGGCGATCATGCCGGGCAGGCAGGCCTTGGACACGATAAACGGTGCGTTGAGGTCAATATCGACGACGCGGCGGAAGTCCTCGGCGCTCATGTCGAGCATCGGGGTGCGCTGGATGACGCCAGCGTTGTTGACCAGGATATCGGGCGTGGTGCCAAAGTCGGCCTCAATCTTGGCGATGAGCTCGGCGACGACGGCCTCGTCGGTGACGTCTGCCACGTAACCATGAGCCTCAAAGCCCAGCTCGCGGTAGTGCTTCTCGGCCTCGGCTACCTTGTCGGCGTGACGTGCGTTAAAGGCGATCTTGGCGCCAGCCTCTCCGAGCGCCTCGGCAATGGCCATGCCAATACCGTAGGTGGCGCCGGTTACGAGCGCGACCTTGCCATCCAGGCGGAAGCTGTCCATAAGATCAGACATAGCGATCCTTTCAAAAGAAACGTTCATCTATATGTATCTTACTTTTAGTACAAGCTCAGTATAGGAGAGGCGGCGCAACAGGCACCCCTTATTTCCTAAAATCAGGTGAACGTTCACTTTTAAAAGGTGAACGGTAGAAAAGCCCCTGCCGTGCGGACCTCTACTCGCTTTTTGCCTGCGCGCCCTCTGCAATCATGTTGCGGTTATACACCAGGTGCAGATACATCGCGTCGTGCGCGGCGGTGGGATTGCGCGAGGCGATGGCGTCGGCCACATCGCGGTGCGTGTGGATAGTTTCCTCGACGAGCTTTTTGCCGGTCACGTCGATAAAGAGGGGGACGGATGCCTTGAGCACGCCCATCAGGCGGGGAACGACGAGGTTTCCGGAGCTCTCGGCAATGGCATTGTGGAACGCGGTGTCGGCGGCGGAGTAATCCTCACCGGCCTCGGCCAGGCGCTCGGATTCGTCGCAGAGCTCTTTGATACAGACGACCTGGTCGTTGGTTGCGTGCTCGGCCGCCATGCGTGCCATCTGCGGCTCGATCATAAAGCGCACCTCGAGTAGGTCGCGCGCCAGACGCTGCTTGTCGTCGATAAAGGTAAAGCCCAGCGGGTCGTCGGCAACGCCGGGGTTTGACGCCACATAGGTGCCCGAACCTTGCTTAATGCGCACGATATTGCGCGACTGCAGCAACTTCATGGCCTCGCGCACCGTGCTCCTGCCGGCGCCCAGGCGCTCGACGAGCACGGCCTCCTTGGGCAGGCGATCGCCTTGCTCAAGATGCTCATCCAAGATCAATTGAATGATTTTCTCGGAAATCTGCTCGGGGAGTCCCGAATCGACTCGTGCCACGCTTCACCTCATATCAAAAGAATTCATCAGAGCTATTCTAACTCATTCAACAGAAGCCGCGGCGGTTCGCCTAGACAGTGGGGAGCTGTAAGTAGCCGTTTACCGTCAAAACAGACCGTTCATGAAATACATCAGATGTATTTCGAACAAATTTCAATTTGAAACATCAGACCTATTGAAAACACGCTATAGTCTAAGCCGAATTCAAAAGGTCTGATGAATTGGAGGAAAGATGTCAGACCCAACGTTTATGGCCGACCCCACCAGGTTGGTTATCGCTGCCATCGTGGGCATCGCGCTGCTGCTTGCGCTCATCATCAAGTTCAAGCTGCATCCCGTGCTTTCGATGATGGTCTCGGCGCTCGCGATCGGCATCGGCGCCGGTATGCCGCTCGACCTGGTGGCGGACACTGTCACCAAGGGCGTGGGCACCACGCTGCAAAACATCGCCCTGCTCATTGGCCTGGGTTCGATGTTTGGCCAGATTCTTGAGGAGAGCGGCGGCGCCAAGAAGATTGCCCAGACCTTCATCGATACCTTTGGGCAGGGTCACTCCAGCTGGGCACTGGGCATTACCGGTCTGGTCATCGGCACTACGGTGTTCTTTGAGGCGGGCGTAGTCGTTTTGATTCCGCTTGCGTTTAGCGTGGCATCCCAGACCAAAATGTCGACGCTCTACTACGGCATCGCGCTGCTCGCGGGACTTGCCGCTGGCTATGCGTTTGTGCCGCCATCGGCCGGTTCGGTTCTGGTCGCCGGCACGCTCGGTGTCGACCTGGGCACCATGATTCTCGTTGGTATCCCTACCGCCTTCATCGCTATGGCGATCGCCGGCGTCATCTGGGGTCGCAACGTGGGCAGTCGCATTTTTACCGATGTTCCGGAGCACTTTACCTCTGCCGAGGGTGCGAGCGACGAAAAGGAGCTTCCCTCCTTTGGCATGGTGCTTGCCATCGTGCTCACGCCGCTTTGTCTGATTTTGCTGGGCACGTTGTCCTCTTATATCCCCATGCCCGCCGAGCTCGCCTCGATTCTCGCCTTCCTGGGCAAGCCGTTTGTCGCTTTGACGCTCGCCACGCTCGTCGCGATGTATCTGCTGGGCGCGCGGCGCGGCTACTCCGGCGCCGAGCTCAAGGCCCTGCTCGACCGTTCGCTTAAGCCCGTCGGCATGATCTTGCTGGTCATTGCCTGCGGCGGTGTGATCCGCTGGATGCTGCAGGACTGCGGCCTGGGCCAGGTTATCGGCCCTATGCTCGAGGCCTCACCGCTGCCTTTGGTGGTCGTTGCCTTTTTGATTGCCGTCATGGTGCGTGCCTCTGTCGGCAGCTCCATCGTCGCTATGACCATGGCATCGGGCATTATGGCCGCCATGCCTGCGGTTGCCGGAGCCTCAGTGCTCATGCGTGCCGCTATCTGTCTTGCTATCTGCGGCGGTGCCACGGCCCTCTCGCACGTCAACGATGCCGGTTTTTGGATGTGCTCCTCGTTCCTGGAGATTGATGAGAAGACAACCCTCAAGTCCTGGACCGTTATGGAGACGCTCATCGGCCTTTCGGGTCTTGCCTGCGCCCTGGTGATCTCGTTCTTCGCCTAGTCGGGCATCTTTTGCCGAGCGCGTCGCTCGGCAACCACCTACACCAGATTTAATCACCAACGATTGGTACAACTGTTCAAATCAAAAGAGGAGAGCATCATGGACGAGAAGACCAAGGTACAGATTCAGCAGGAGGCAGCCGACCTGGTTGCCAAGCTGCAGCCGCGTTCCGGCAAGTTTCGCACCATCAGCCCCGAGATGGACCCGCTGCGTCTGGGGTCTGGCTGGACCATCGAGGATCTGGACAAGCCGCAGGTCATTATCGAGTCGACGTTCGGCGACTCGCACCCGGGTTCTGCCGGCCTGTTTGAGTTGGTCGAGGAGGTCCGTGCCGGCGTTGCCGAGGCTGGCGGTCATGGTGCCCGTTACTTCTGCACCGATATCTGCGACGGCGAGGCCCAGGGCCACGATGGCATCAACTACTCGCTGCCCAGCCGCGACATGATCGCCAACATGATCGAGATCCATGCCAAGGCCACCCCGTTCGACGCCGGTGTCTTTGTCGCCAGCTGCGATAAGGGCCTGCCTGCGAACCTCATGGCCATGGGCCGCATCAACATCCCCTCCATCGTCGTTACCGGCGGTGTCATGGATGCCGGTCCTGACCTGCTGACCCTGGAGCAGCTCGGCGCGATTTCTGCCCGCTACGAGCGCGGCGAGATTTCCCGCGAGGAGCTTGAGTTTGCCAAGCACAACGCATGCCCCAGCTGCGGCGCCTGCTCGTTTATGGGCACCGCGTCGACCATGCAGGTTACCGCCGAGGCCCTGGGCCTTATGCTCCCCGGCACGGCCCTGCTGCCCGCAACCAGCTCCGATCTGCGTGAGTTTGCGCGCGAGGCCGGCCGTCAGTCCGTGTGGCTCTCCGAGCATAACCTGTGTCCGCGTGACATCGTGACCAAAGAGTCCTTCGAGAACCTCATCATGGTCCACGGCGCCATCTCCGGTTCCACCAATTCGCTGCTGCACATCCCCGCGATCGCCCGCGAGTTTGGCATCGAGATGTCCGCCGACGACTTCGATCGCCTGCACCGTGGCGCCCACTACCTGCTCAACGTCCGTCCCGCAGGCGAGTGGCCGGCGCAGTTCTTCTACTATGCGGGTGGCGTGCCGCGCATCATGGAGGAGATCAAGTCGATGCTTCACCTCGATGTCATGACCGTCACCGGCAAGACCCTCGGCGAAAACCTCGAGGACCTTAAGAACAACGGCTACTACGAGAAGTGCGGCCGCTACCTGGAGAAGTGGAACCTCAAGCGCGAGGACATCATTCGCCCGTTTGACCAGGCCTTCGGCACCGACGGTTCCATCGCCATCCTCCACGGTAATCTTGCCCCCGAGGGCGCCGTCGTCAAGCACACGGTTGTTCCGCGCGAGATGTTCCAGGCCACGCTTAAGGCACGTCCGTTCGATTGCGAGGAGGACGCTATCCACGCCGTCCTGACGCACGAGGTCAAGCCCGGCGACGCCGTCATCATTCGCTACGAGGGCCCCAAGGGCTCCGGCATGCCCGAGATGTTCTACACCACCGAGGCTATCGCCAGCGACCCCGAGCTGGGCGCAAGCATTGCCCTGATCACTGACGGCCGCTTCTCCGGCGCCTCCAAGGGCCCGGCTATCGGTCATGTTTCGCCCGAGGCTGCCGTGGGCGGCCCGATTGCCCTGATCGAGGAGGGCGACCTTATCCGGATCAACATCCCCGAGCGCTCGCTGTCTATCGTGGGCATCGCCGGCATGGAGATGGAGCCGGCCGAGGTCGACGCCGTCCTGGCCGAGCGTCGCGCCGCTTGGAAGCCCAAGGCTAATCGTTATACCTCCGGCACGCTCAAGTTCTTTACCGAGCATGCAGTTTCCGCCATTCAGGGTGGCTACATGGAGTAGCGCACGTACGCATCGAATTTCTCCTCTCATAGATGTGCGGCACAAAGAGCCCCGAGTTCATACGAGCTCGGGCCTTTTTTGTTCAACCTTGGCTAAAAAAGCCCCGTCCCAAAAAGACTGGTTGGAAGTTGCGGTGAAATAGGGATTGTTTTGCGGCCCCGGCTGTATAAACAGTCCCTATTTCACCGCAACTGAGGGGATGGGGGATGCGATAGTATTACGTGGTGATATTCGGCAAACCGTGGGCTTCATCCGAGGGCTTTATGGAACAACACCAGCATTATCAGAGCCTGCAAGACCAGGCATACAACGCATTGCGCTCCAAGATCATCTATGCCGAGCTCAAGCCCGGCACGCGCCTTTCGGCGATTGGTCTGGAAAAGGAGACGGGAATCGGGCGCACGCCCATTCGCGAGTCCTTTGTACGCCTGCGTGAGCAGGAGCTGGTGGAAACGCGCCCCAAAAGCGGCACCTACGTCTCTAAGATTAGCATGGAACACGCCGAAAACGCCTGCTTCTTGCGTGAGAAGCTCGAGAGAAGCGTGCTTATTAAATGCTGTTCGGCCGCCACGCCCGAGCAAAAGCATCGGCTCGAGCAGATTCTTGCCGAGTCCGAGTCGCTCGACCATAGCGAAACGCGTCGCTTTTTCGATCTGGACAACCTGTTCCATGAGACGTGTTTTGAGATTGCCGGCCGCCACATGTTGTGGGATTGGATGAAGAGCGTCAATACGCATTTTGAGCGATACAACTGGTTGCGTATGGTCTCTCAGGATCTGGATTGGGAACCGATTCGTCGGCAGCATCGCCGAATTCTCGAGGCCATTAAAAAGGGCGATACCGACACGGCGAGCTATCTGGCCGAGACACACCTGCACCTGATGCCCGAGGAGCAGGGTCCGGTTATCGCCTTGCATCCCGACTATTTTGAGCTGTCCAAAGACTCGGCCATCTAACTCGCCCCCTTCATTAGTTGCGGTGAAATAGGGATTGTTTTGCGGCTCTGATGGTGTAAACAGTCCGTATTTCACCGCAAGTGCGAGACGCTACCGGGGCACAAAAAAGCTGCGGCGCCGCTTGGAGGAAAAGACCGGAAGCAAGGGTCCATTCCTCCAGACGGCGCCGCAGCTGTTTTGATGGCTCGGTTTTTGTCGATGTGGCTCAACTGGGCGCGGTTGCCAGCCGAGTAGGCAAAGCGGCTCGGGGGCGTGTCGCTTCCGTCACGTTCTATCAGCATACAAGACGGTTTTGGTTCTTGTTCGTGACGGAAACGGCGCGCTTCCGAGCCGCTTTAAAAGAAAGAGGGCGAGGTCTAGGGCACGCCCCCTTTCACGATAGAGAGCTAAACCTAGCCGCGGACCTTCTTGACGACGTCCATGGCCTCGCGGGCGATCTGCTCGACCTTGGAGAAGTCGCCGTCGGCAAACAGGGCCGGCTTGACCATCCAGGTGCCACCGCAGGCGATGATGGCGGAGGAGCTCAGGTACTCCTCGACGTTGGCGGTGCTCACGCCGCCGGTAGGCATAAAGCGGTGACCGACAAACGGAGCGGCGAGGGCCTTGATGGTGTTCAGGCCGCCATACTGGGACGCGGGGAAGAACTTGGTGACCTTGAGGCCCAGGTTCTCGGCTGCGGTGACCTCGGAGGGGGTCACGGTGCCGGGAAGGACGGGCAGGTCGATGTCGATGCAGTGCTTCACGACGTCCTCGTTGTAACCCGGGGAGACGATGAACTTGGCACCGGCTGCGCGGGCCTGCTCAACCTGCTCGACGGTCAGGACAGTGCCGGCGCCAACGCACATCTCGGGCTCGGCCTCGGCCATAGCGGCGATGCACTCGGCGGCGCAGGCGGTGCGGAAGGTGACCTCGGCGGACTTCATGCCAGCTGCCATAAGGGCGTGGGCGAGCGGAGCGGCGTCCTCGACCTTGTCGAGCACAACGACCGGCACGATGCCCAGGGACTCAAGCGTGGTGTAGAACTGATCGAACATGATGTTCCTTTCGATGTGTGGCGCGCATGGGCGCGTGATTGCCAAATGTGCTGGTCATGAGCCGATTTTGGATTGGTTATCGGAGGCACTGCTTGGGGTTCAAGCAATTCCAAAACCGGCTGCTCGACCAGTCATGTAGGAAATGCCAGGCAAAACCGGAATGGGACTGGTGGTTTTGCCCGGCCGGAGGAATCGGGGAGCGGGCCGCAGGGGTATGGGATTGGAAAGCTGCGGCCCGCGGAATGGAGACGGACTAGCGTGCGACGCGAGTGCCACCGTCGGCGGCTGATGCCACGGCTGCGATCTCGTCTGCGGTCACCAAGTTGGAATCGCCCTTGATGGTGAGCTTGAGGATCGAGGCCGCGATGGCGTAGTTGACGGCAGCCTGCGGGTCAAAGTCGTTGATGAGGGCATGGACGAGGCCGGCGTTGAAAGCGTCGCCGGCGGCAACGCCCTCGAGCACGTGTACATCGTGAGCAGGGGAGAACCAGTGCTCGCCGCTCTCGGCGTCAAAGAGCATGCCCATCCAAATGGAGCGCTCGACGCAGGAGATGTTGCGGACGACCGAGGCGACCTTCTTGCAGCCGTACTCGGCGCAGATCTGACGGGCCATCTCGACGTAGGTGTCACGCTCCTCGATGCCGTGGGCAAGGGAGCCGGAGACGCAGGTCATGCCAAGGCCGGCAGGCGCATCCTCGTCGTTGGCGATGCAGATGTCGACGAGCGGCAGGAGTTCCTTCATGGTGGCCTGCGATTTCTCGGGCGACCACATCTTGCCGCGATAGTTCACGTCGCACACGGTGGTGATGCCCTTGGCGCGGCAGACGGCGAGCGCCTCCTTGCAGGCGGCGGCCATCTCGTCGGAGACGGCGGGGGTCACGCCGGAGAAGTAGAAGACATCGATGCCCTTGAGGATCTCGTCCCAGTCAAAAACATCGCGCGTGGCCATGTTGATGGCAGAGAACTTGCGGTCGTAGACGCAGCCGTTGCCGCGCTGCGAGGCACCGACCTCAAACACATAGGAGCCAAGACGGTCGCCCTGACGCACGACGCGCGTGGTGTCGACGCCGTAGGCCTTCAGCGAACGCAGGGCGCACTCGCCCAGACGGTTGGCCGGGACAACGGAGACGTAAGCGGCCTTGTCGCCCTGGTAGGCCAGGGAAAGCGCGGTGTTTGCCTCGGCGCCGCCGTAGCGGACATCAAACTCGGTCGCCTGCTCAATGCGCAGGTGGTCTTTGGGCGATAGCCTCATCATGATCTCGCCGAAGGTAAGAACCGTTTTACCCATGGTCGCGTAGCTCCTTCTTGCTCGTGCGTACACCTTTGATATGGCGTTGGCACGCAGGTGCCAAGACGGTAGGGTGCGTCTTTGCACCTGCGTGCCAACGCTCACCGAAATCGGTTTACGAAATCGGTTTCGTTTCGAGTTGTAGTATACTCACCTACAGCGTTTTGCAACCGAGATTTTTAAAAAAATGCCTAAAATGGCTCAGACCGCCGACAATTGGGAAACGGGGTGCGTTATGGCGCAGATGAGAATCAAGGACATTGCCGCCGAGGCGGGCGTGAGCCCGGCCACGGTCTCGCGCTATCTCAACAACCGCCCCGGGCAAATGACCGAGGAAACCCGTGCTCGCATCGCGGCGGTTATCGAGCGCACCGGCTATCGCCCGCGTGCCGCCGCGCGCAATCTACGCAGCTCGCGCACCAACCTCATCGGCGTGATCCTGGCCGACATCGCCAACCCGTTCTCCAGCGCCATGCTCGAAGGGCTTTCCGTCAGCGCCGCCGCGCGCGGCTGCTCGCTCATGACGGCCATTAGCGGCAACGACCCCACTAAGGAAGCGGAGTCGCTTACCAGGCTTATCGATGCCGGCGTGGACGGCCTGGTCGTCAACACCTGCGGAGGCAATGACGAGGCGATCGCCGCGGCAGCGGGACGTCTGCCTGTTGTGCTGCTCGACCGCGACGTTGCCGACGGCGGTGTCGATCTGGTGACATCTAACAACCGTGAGCTGGTCGCTGGCTTGGTAGACGAGCTCGCCGCCGCTGGCAGCGAGCGCCTGTGCCTGCTCACCGAGGCAAGCGACGATAGTCCCGTGCGTCGCGAGCGCGCCGAGGCCTTTACCGACGAGCTTTCGCGCCGCGGTCTTGCGGGCGAGGTCGTTACCCTGGCCGATGGCGGTGCCACTGGCGTTGGCCGCTTGGACGAGACCATCCGCGGCTATGCGGGCAAAAGACTCGGCCTTATCGCTGTCAACGGCCTGGTCTTCCTACGCCTGACCGAGGCACTGGCACAGTTGGGACCCTCGTTGCCGGCCGGTCTTAAGATCTCGACGTTTGACGATTACCCCTGGAACCACGTGCTCTTTGGCGGCGTGACCACGGCCGCGCAGGACACCCTCACTATTGCCGAGCGCGTAGTCGAGCGCCTGTCCGAGCGTATCGACGTCGTTACCACTACGGTGGGCGATGCCGCAAAGCTGGCGCCCAAACGCATCGAGGTTCCCGGTCACATCGAACACCGCGCCTCGACCTCGCGCTAATCATTCGTTCGCAACTGCCTGTTCACACACGTTTTTTGAGCGCTTGATACGCTTTAACCCTGCGGAAACATTTTTCTGCGAT